>URWB01000044.1 GCA_900551415.1 uncultured Eubacteriales bacterium | reverse complement strand
GCGGAACGTCGCTCATGGGTGAGCGCCATGTGTGCATAGAAATCTCTGATTTCGTTATGCTCACTTTTATCCTAGATTTTTTCAGAAAAACATGGTATAATTATATAGTTATACACAAAGACAAATAGGAGAAGACCATGATAGAAAGAGAAAATCTAAAGTCGAAACTGGGCTTCATCCTGCCATCAGCGCGCCTGTCCTGCAGGACATGCTAAAAGTTTTATAAGACACTTTTACTGCTGTTTCGAAGAGATCGCGCAGGAAGTTTTCCCGCGCAAAAAGAGGAATCGGAAAGGAATGCGTATGTGTAAAAAAATAATGATATTGGTTTTGACAATGACGCTCACACTGGGCAGCACTGCCTTTGCGCACGCGGATCAGCCAAACGGTGAGATGGTCGCGCCGGCAGCGGCTACAGAAGGCGGCAGTGGCGGAACAGACAGCGTGAACGGCACAGGCGGCACAAACAGCGCAGAAGGCACAGATGCTGCAAACGGCACAGAAAGCACGCGCCCTGCGGATTCCGGGGAGAATGGGCAGACGGTGGGAACGACTGCGGATTCTGTACCTGCGCGGGAGGAAAGCAAGCTGACAGATGGTGAAAGTACAGATACTGCCGATGCTGCGCAAACAGAAACGGACAAACCCGCTGCAGAAGGAACGCAGAAGGATACAAAGGTAAACTCCAAGGACAAAAAGGTGGCTGAGACAAAACCGGTTTCCAAGTATCAGAAAGGGCTTGCAGCTTATATTCGCGGCAAGAACAAGAACCTCAGCAAGGAATGGTCCATCAAGCTGGCGGGCTATTTCATCAAATCAGGCAAGAAGAATAAGATTGACCCGAAGGTCCTGATGGCGCTGGCACAGCGCGAAAGCAACTTTCGCGCCAAGGCACGCAGCAAATATGGCTATAAAGGCATGATGCAGTGCACATCTTCTTTCGCGAAGGCTTATGGATACAAGGCATCGGAACTGTACCAGGCAGATGTCAGCATTGAAATCGCTGCCAGATATTTGCGAACGATGAAAAACAGACATGAGAGTTATCGCAAGGCGATTGCCTGCTATGTATGCGGCAGCGGTGCGGTAGCCAAAGGTGTGCATTCCAGAGAGCCGGGCAGATCCGTCATGAAAACGCGAGACAAGATTCAGCGTTTTCTCACAGAAAAAAACTATGTGTAAAAATAGAATAAACAGACATAATAGGGAAAAAACATGATTTTTGAAGAAAAGACAATCAAAAGTGATAGAATCTACGAAGGCAGCATTCTTAATCTGCGCAGGGACAAGGTGACGGTGCTGCATGGAACCTCTTATCGGGAAATCGTTGAGCATAACGGCGGCGCAGTACTGGCGGCCATAACCGACGAAGGCAAAATGGTGATGGTCAGACAGTTTCGCAAACCCGCAGAACGTGTGATGCTCGAAGTGCCCGCAGGCAAGATTGATCCGGGTGAGAAACCGGAGGAAACGGCAAAGCGCGAACTGGCGGAGGAAACGGGCTATCGCGCCCGCCATGTGCGGTATTTGACGGAATTTTATCCATCAGTCGGGTACGCGGAAGAGGTTTTATACCTTTACCTTTGCACCGGCTTGACGCCTGGCGAAACCAACTTTGACGAAAACGAGGCCATCGATATCGAAGAATATCCGATCGAGGTGCTGCATCATATGGTAATGCGCGGAGAAATCCACGACGCCAAGACCATTATTGCCATCCTGATGGTACGAGAGCTTATGACAGAAGGAAAGCTTCAGGTAAAAAAGAAATAAGGTAGAGGAACAGTCCGCATAGACAGACGAGCGTATAGCGGCGAAACGTACTTTTGTCCGGTTTCAGTTTGTTTCCTATGCGGATTTTGCGTACTTTGCAATTCCCCTTCCTTTGTGTCGCTGTTTCAGCGGCATATGCGCATAAGAGACACAGCAGCGGCAGTTGTATCAACTTACCAAAAAACATAGTGAGAGCGATTTGCCGGATTCCGGCAAGGCCGAGCGTCTCAAACGTCATGGAGACAGTGAAGCCTAAGCTGAATCCCTTTACAAAAATGATCAGTGGAAAACAAAGCATAAGAGGGGGTATGAAAGGTACAGTCAGGAGAAGTACGGCGATTGTGATTGTTTTTAAGCATATTTGACGCAGGAAATGCGGAAATACTTTGAGCATTTCCTGCGGTGTGGTTAAGAAGATATTTAGCGTTTCTGCAAGAGAATCTTTACCTGATCCATATAGGAAGACTTCAAAAAAGGATCCGCTTGCGATACCCACAGCAAGCAGGAACAAAAAGATAAAAAACCATTGTAATGTGCGCCGCATAAACTTTCTCTCCTCGTGGGCCTTCCTTTACGTTCGAAGCCTTGTATATGATATTGTATGCGGAGGCGTGTGAAGACTTTCCTAAAAATGAAACCTGTAGCTTAGATTACTGCGATAATTTTTGCAGTAATAAAAGCCCCTTCTCGGTGAGATGGCATCCCGCTCGGCCGGAACCAAAGGATACGCAGTTGTTTTTTTGTAAAAAATATTGCACGAAACTATCGTAGAAAGGAGATAATGACTCGAAAGAGTCGAAGCATATATGCTGAAAGAACTATTTGACATTTATTTTACTTCACTGAAAGTTGGCGCCATGACCTTCGGCGGGGGCTATGCCATGCTTCCGATTTTGCAGAAAGAAGTGGTTGAAAAAAAGGATTGGAACACAGAAGAAGAAATTTTGGACTACTACGCGCTGGCACAATGCCTGCCGGGCATCATCATGGTAAATACCCTTGGATTCGTCGGACAGAAGCGGAAAGGTACCGTTGGTGCAATCGTTAGCGGATTGGGTGCAATTACGCCGCCGCTGATTATCATTACGATCATTGCAGCACTTTTGACCGCTTTCGCGGATGTCGCTGCGGTTCAGAACGCATTTGCGGGCATTCGCGTATGCGTTTGTGTACTGATTTTTAATTCGATTCTGAAGCTTTGGAAAAGCTCTATGGTAGATAAAAAATGCCTGGCGATTTTCCTGCTTGTTGCAGTAGGGTCGTATTTTATAGATTTAAGCCCGATTCTTTTTGTGGTGGGTTCCGGTATTTTAGGAATTCTCATACAGATTGCCGGAAGGAGGAAGGTAAAATGATATTACTTCGCCTGTTTTTTGAATTCTTCAAAATTGGATTGTTTTCTGTTGGCGGCGGAATGGCGACTTTACCATTCTTATATGATATGGCAGATAAGACCGGTTGGTTTGATTACGCACAGATCGCAGATATGCTTGCGGTTTCTGAATCCACGCCGGGCCCGATCGGAATCAACATGGCTACCTATGTCGGCTATACAACCGCAGGCATTCCGGGCGCGCTAGTAGCGAGTGTTGGGATTATCGTTCCCGGCATTGCGCTGGTTCTGCTCATCACTGCGATCTTAGATAAATTTCGCAATAATATCTATGTGGAAGGCGCGTTTTACGGATTACGTCCTGCTTCTGTGGGATTAATTACGGCAGCCGGTGTTCTGGTTGTAAAAATTTCTCTCTTAAACGTAGACTTATTTCATCAGACAAATGCCATAGCCGATTTGTTTCAGTGGAAGGCTGTCGCCCTTGCTGCGCTGCTATTGGTGCTGACGCGGTATATAAAGAAAACAAAGGGACTTCACCCGGTATATTTTATTGTTTTCTCTGCAGTTATTGGAATACTTTTTGGTTTTGCAGGGGTATAGTGTGAATGATAAATCCGACTTTTATTTGAGAAAAACTCAGACAGGAGTCGGATGATACTTTTAATAGAAAGAAATGTAAAAATACTTTTTCCCATTGAAATTTTTGGACAGTGGTATTATACTTGAATAGCTTGGACGGAAATGCGAAGGGGAAAGAGGTGAAGCGGCGATGAGTTTGGAAGTATACGCGGCCTATTTGACGACAGAAAAAAGAATGACGGACAACACCAAGCAGGCGTATCTGCGAGATCTTAGGCATTTTTCCAATTTCGCGGAAGCCCGGGGCATCGACGATCCGGCGGAGGCCAGCAGTACGGATATCCTGGCTTATTTGATGGAACTCAAAACCGGTGGAAGATCTAAATCGACGGTCAACCGCAAGCTTGCTTCCTTAAGAACCTATTATCAATATTTGATAAAAATGCGTGAAATTTTTGAGAATCCGGCAGAATCGATTAAATCGCCGAAGGTGGAAAAAAAGGAAATCCAATACCTGACAACGGAAGAAATCGATCGCCTTTTGGAACTGCCGGAGGACACAGCCAAGGGAAAACGTGACCGCGCTATTTTGGAGCTGCTGTATGCGACGGGAATTCGAGCCAGTGAGTTGATTGAGATGCAAATCGAAGAAATCAATATTCGCATGGGCTTCGTGAAATGCGCGGGGACGCACGGAAGCGCGCGCATCATTCCAATCGGCAAACCATGCAGACACGCGATGGAAGTCTATGTATCCGAAGTTCGAGAGACACTTCTAAAAGGCAAAGAAAGCGAAAGCCTGTTTTTGAATTACGCGGGAAACCCGTTTACGCGCCAGGGACTTTGGAAAATTTTGAAAGAATACGGTGAGGCAGCAAACTTCGCGATTCCGCTGACCCCACAGGTCATCCGCAATTCGTTTGCAGTCCATATGCTGCAGAACGGCGCGGATGTCAAATCTCTGCAGGAGCTGATGGGGCACGAAGATATTTCTGCAACGCAGGCGTATTTAGCGGTTGTCAAAAACCGCATTAAGGATGTTTATGACAAAGCGCATCCGCGCGCGTAAATCAAAGACATTCCTGCTTCTTGCGGAATGAGAGTTACCGTAATCCGATTTTTGTGAATGAATCTGCGAGGCAGACCAAAACAGTTCTGTCCGCAGTTCAGAATATATTATCACAAGGCGTTGCACCCGCAGAACCGGGGCAACAGCAGAAAAGGAGTTTTTAAATGGAAAAAAATCTTAGCTCACGCACGCAAAAGATGGTACAATTGGCTATACTTGTTGCGATCATGTTGATCTTCGCGTACACACCGCTCGGCTATTTGAAAGTCGGCGCTATCGAAATCACCTTCATGGTGCTTCCGGTCGCGATTGGCACAATTATTCTGGGACCGGTATGCGGAGCGATTCTCGGCGGACTCTTCGGACTGACTAGCTTCATTCAATGCTTTGGAGCTTCACCGTTCGGAGCGTTGCTTCTGAGCTTGAATCCGATTGCTACATTTATCACCTGCATGGTACCGCGTATTTTATGCGGATGGCTTTCGGGACTGATTTTTGAGGCGCTGAACAAGAAAGAAAATATGAAAAACGCGTCTTACTTCATCGCATCGCTGGCGACAGCCCTGCTGAACACGATTTTCTTTATGCTCTGCATTGTCATCTTCTTCTGGTATAACGGAACTTTCTTATCCACGATGAACAGCTGGGCATTGCCGACCGACGGCTTATGGGTATTTTTCGTGGCATTTGTCGGCGTAAACGGTTTGGTGGAAGCTATCGTAAACTGTCTCGCGGCGGGAACCGTTTCCAAAATCGTATCGAAAGCCATTCACGCTTAGAGTAAGGATTTTGCACGATTCTTCACGCGTTTTCATGTTTTTTATGAGTTTTTACGAGGTTGAGCAAAAAGAGCTTGCATCCTGTGGCTTTTTATGCTAAACTATAACAGTTATTACGGGCGGTCCTCTGGGCAACTCTCGCGCCGCATCACGTTATGCGGCGGAGCCACGAACGTCTTGGAGGGAAGGAGGAATGAACATGGATTTAATGAAATCAATTACTCAGGAATACGAAAAAACTGAAATCCCTGCTTTTGGTGTGGGCGACACAATCAAGGTTCACATCAAAATTAAAGAAGGAAACAGAGAAAGAATTCAGGTGTTTGAAGGCTTTGTTCTCAAAAGACAAAACGGCGGCATCAGCGAAACTTTCACAGTCAGAAAGCTTTCTTCCGGTATCGGTGTGGAAAAGACTTTCCCACTGCACTCACCGAAGATCGAAAAGATCGAAGTCGTAAGAAGAGGCGCGGTAAGAAGAGCGAAACTGAACTACATGCGTGAAAGAACAGGTAAGGCTGCAAAAATTAAAACGAAAGAATAGTTTTGGAGGGGAATCTTTGCGATTCCCTTTTTTTATCTTAGAGCCATGAAGGGGGAAGAAAAGCGTGATTGAACATATCAACTGGTATCCGGGGCATATGAAAAAGACCAGAGAGCTGATCGCGGAGAATCTGAAAATGGTCGACATCGTGATAGAAGTGATCGATGCCCGTATTCCCGTTTCCAGCAGGAATCCAATCATCGATGAGCTGGTCAAAAACAAAAGACGTCTGATCATTCTCAACAAAAGCGATCTTTCCGATCCAAAGGCAAATGAGGCATGGGCAGAGACCTTCAAAAAACAAGGCAATTTGGTCCTGACCATGAACTGTATGACCGGAATCGGTGTGGGTCAGCTTTACAAGCTGCTCAGCCGTCTGCAGGACGAAAAAAACGAAGGACAGCTTCGCAAAAAATCCCTGCGCATGATGATCGTCGGTGTGCCGAATGTAGGCAAGTCCTCTCTCATCAACCGCATGACCGGCAAAAAAAGCGCAAAAACCGGAGACCGACCGGGGGTCACCAAGGGAAAACAGTGGCTGGGACTCGAAAACGGTATGCAGCTTTTGGATACGCCGGGTATTTTGTGGCCGAAGTTCGAGGATCCGCAGGTGGGCTTAAATCTGGCCTTTTGCGGCTCCATCAAGGATGAAATTCTGGACACCGCGAGTCTTGCGCTGGAACTGATCAAGGTACTGCAGCGAGACTATCCGCAGCTGCTCAGGGAACGATATAAGCTGGACGAACTGGACGAGGACGCGTTGGTGAATATGGAGGCCATTGCAGCGAAACGAGGCTTCATCCTTTCCGGCAAACGTGTCGATTACGAACGCTGCGCCCGTACGGTGCTGGACGAGTTCCGCGGCGGCAAGATCGGCAATATCACATTGGAAAAGGTGCAGGCATGACAAAGCAGGAGAGAGAGCAGGTTCTCAGAGAAAAGCTGCAGACTATGCAGGTCTATGAGCGGGACCTGCGTGCGGCAGGCAAACGCTGTATCGCGGGTGTAGACGAGGTCGGACGCGGTCCGCTGGCAGGTCCGGTCGTGGCGGCTTGTGTGGTCCTGCCGGAAGATTTTGACGTTCTGGGGGTGGACGATTCCAAAAAGCTGTCCGAAAAAAAGCGGGAGCAGCTTTATGACGCGATTCTATCAGAAGCGCTCGCCTACGGCATCGGTATGCAGGATAACGCAAGCATTGACGAAATCAATATTTTAGAGGCCACCAAAGAGGCTATGCGATGTGCGATCCTAGAAGCAGAGCGGGCTTTGCGTGCAAAGACGGGCTGCGGCATCGACCATATTCTCATTGATGCGCTGACCTTACGGGAAATCGCGATTCCGCAAACCGGCATCATAAAAGGCGACAGCGCAAGCCTTTCTATCGCGGCAGCGTCGATTCTCGCCAAGGTGACCAGGGACCGGATGATGGTCGAGTACGACAGTATCTATCCGGGCTATGCCTTTGCGAAGAACAAGGGCTACGGTACCAAGGCGCATTACGAGGGACTGCAGGCACAGGGGATGACCCCGATTCATCGAAGAAGTTTTTTGAAAAATTTTAAATAAAAAGAATAAGTTGCCACCATGAGAAGAGAATAGGAGTTAAAAATGGAATTCAAGAGCGACATTCAGATTGCGCAAGAGTCAGTTATGACAAACATCAGTGAGCTTGCGGCACAGGTAGGGATCGATGAACAGTATCTGGAACTGTACGGCAAGTACAAAGCAAAAATTGATTACAGATTATTGAAGGACAAGGCAGATACGCCGGACGGCAAACTCGTGTTGGTGACCGCGATTTCACCGACGCCGGCAGGAGAGGGCAAGACCACGACAACCGTCGGTCTTGCGGATGCCCTGCACAAAATGGGCAAAAATGTATTTGCTGCTTTGAGAGAACCATCCTTAGGGCCGGTATTCGGTATCAAGGGCGGCGCGGCAGGAGGCGGCTACGCGCAGGTAGTTCCGATGGAGGACATCAATCTGCACTTCACCGGCGACATGCACGCGATCAGCATTGCCAATAATCTGATTGCGGCCTGTCTGGACAATCATATTCAGCAGGGCAACCGTCTCGGCATCGATGTCAAAAAGATTACATGGAAGCGTGTCGTAGACATGAATGACAGACAGCTGCGTGAGATCGTGGACGGACTCGGCGGCCGCATGCAGGGCGTGCCGCGTGAGGACGGTTTTGAAATTACAGTTGCCAGTGAAATCATGGCGATTCTTTGTCTTTCCAAGGATATTTTGGATTTGAAGGATAAAGTGGCATCCATTATCGTCGGCTATACTTATGACGATCAGCCGGTAACGGTAGCTGATTTGAAGATTCAAGGCGCGGTCGCGGCGGTGCTGAAGGACGCGCTCAAGCCAAATCTGGCACAGACCCTGGAGCATACGCCGGCGTTCATCCACGGCGGACCTTTCGCGAATATCGCCCATGGCTGCAATTCCATCATGGCGACCAGAATGGCACTCAAGCTGGCCGATATCGTGGTCACAGAAGCAGGCTTCGCGGCGGATCTTGGCGCTGAAAAATTCGTTGATATCAAATGCCGTAAGGCAGGACTGCATCCTTCCGCAGCAGTTGTGGTCGCGACCGTCAGAGCCTTAAAATATCATGGCGGCGTTGCCAAGGAAAATCTAAACCACGAAAATCTGGAAGCGCTGAGCAAGGGCCTTCCAAATCTTTTGCAGCATGTCGAAAACGTCACGCGCAATTTTGGTCTTCCATGTGTTGTCGCGATTAACCGCTTCCCAACAGATACCGAGGCAGAACTTGCGCTGGTCAGAGAAAAGTGCAGGGAGCTTGGGGTAAACGTCGCACTTTCTGAGGTCTGGAGCAAAGGCGGCGCAGGCGGTATTGAGCTCGCGGAAGAAGTTCTGCGTCTTGTAGAGGGAGAAAACAACTTCCACTTCGTCTATGAGGACGATATGCCGCTCAAGGAAAAAATCGAAGCTGTCGCGGCCAAAATTTACCGCGCGGATGGCGTAAGCTTTACCGCAGCCGCAAAAAAACAACTTGATACCATTGAGAAACTTGGCTTCGGCAAGCTTCCGATCTGTATGGCCAAAACGCAGTACAGCTTCTCGGATGATCCGACTCTTTTAGGAGCGCCGCGTGGCTTCCAAATTACGATCAAGGACGTTAAGGTGTGCTCCGGCGCAGGCTTTGTTGTCGCCAAAACCGGCGATATCATGACAATGCCGGGCCTGCCGAAGGTGCCGGCAGCCGAAAAGATCGATGTCGATGAAAACGGTGTCATCACAGGGCTTTTCTAAAAATCGGCAGACATAAAAATCTATCAGCCCCGCGTGGCTTCGCTTACAAAACAGTTCGCATACTTTCTTCGCGCTCGCCATAGAATGTAGAAACATGGAAACGAGCAGGAGGAAAAGATGGAAAGTAATGTAGCGGAGCTTTGCGGGGTTGTTCTTTCGGAACCGAAATTCAGCCACAAGACATACGGAGAAATTTTTTATACCTTTGAGCTGGGTATAGAACGACGCAGTGGTTATATCGATGAGATCCGGATTATGATCTCTGAACGACTGATTTTTGATCATACCCCGAGGCTCAAAGACTTTGTGGAAATTAAAGGGCAAATCAGGACTTATAACGAACTTGCCGAAAACCACAACAAACTGCATATCGTAGTGTTCGCGAAGGAGATTTATTTTAGTGAAAACTTCGGATACAATGAAAATTACATTTATTTGGAAGGATTCCTGTGCAAACCGCCGCTGAAACGCACTTCACCGCTCGGAAGGGAAATCTGCGATCTGATGCTGGCGGTCAATCGCATGTACAACAAATCCGACTATATCCCATGCATCGCATGGGGCAGAAACGCGGCTTATGCGGAAAGCCTTGGCGTTGGGACGAAGCTGATGCTGGAAGGCAGACTGCAAAGCCGCGAGTACAAAAAGAAGCTGGAGGACGGCAGCATCGAAGTGCGCAAGGCGTTTGAGGTTTCCATCGTCAAGTTGGAGGAAGGGTGATTTTGTGTCTTGCGGGGTACTTTGTTTTGTGATAAAATATCTCTATTGCAATATCGTCTGCCCGAGGCGCGAGGCGGGACGAGGGAATAGAGACTGGAGGGAAATTGAAAATGTTCGATGTGAACGGAAAAGACAACAGCACTTACAATGTCGATAATTTTGAGTTTATCAAAAAGACATCACCGATCGTGGGCGGACTGATCGAAAAAGAATATAACCGTCAAAAAAACAATGTGGAGCTCATCGCTTCCGAAAATTACTGTTCCGAGGCGGTTCTCGCGGCGTGCGGCAGTTGTCTCTCGTGGAAGTACGCGGAGGGCTATCCTTATGTACGAACCTCCGGTAATACGAGCCGTTACTACGGAGGAACGGAATTTGTGGATGAATTAGAAGAATACTGCTGTGATATGTGGAGAAAGGTATTCGATACCGACTATCATGTCAATGTACAGCCGCACAGTGGTTCTCAGGCGAATTTCGCGGCGTACAAGGCGATTTTGCAGCCGGGAGATACGATCCTTTCCCTGAGTTTGGACAATGGCGGCCATTTGACACATGGATCGTCTGTCAATTTCAGCGGTAAATTATACAATATGGTATTCTACGATGTGGACGAGAGGGGTTATATCGACATGCAGGATGTGCGCAAAAAAGCGCTGGCCTGCAGACCGCAGATGATCCTGACCGGCGCTTCTGCTTATTCCAGAACAATCGATTTTGCGGCGTTTGCGGAGATCGCGAAGGAAGTCGGTGCTTACTTTGTTGTCGATATGGCGCATATCGCGGGACTGGTCGCCGGCGGCGCGCATCCGTCTCCGTTTGGGTATGCGGATATCATTACAACCACGACGCACAAGACGCTCAGAGGTCCGCGCGGCGGTTTGATCTTCGCAAGAACGGAGCTGGCAAAAAAAGTGGACAGTGCAGTGTTCCCTTACGCGCAGGGCGGCCCACTCGAACACATCATCGCGGCCAAGGCAATCTGCGCGGAAGAAGCGCTGCAGCCAGCCTACAAGGAATATACAAGACAGGTTGTAAAGAATTGCAAGGCTTTATCCGATGAGTTCATCCGTCTCGGCTACAAGGTTGTAACCGGCGGCACAGATAACCATCTGATCTTGCTGGACCTCTCCGATGAACCATTCAGCGGCAGAGTCCTGCAGGAGGAATGCGACAAGGTCGGCATCACGCTCAACAAAAACTGCGTGCCTTGCGAAAAGCGTACTCCGAAGGAAACCTCCGGCGTGAGAATCGGTACCGCGCCGATGACTACCAGAGGATATAAGGAAGAAGACTTCGTCAAAGTCGTCCACAGAATCGATGAGGTTATCCAAAGACTCAGAACAGAATATAAGGACGCGGAATAATTTAAAAACCGAATGGAAGACAAAAGCAGGGAGATATTGCATTTCTCTGCTTTTTTTCATGCGCACTTTTACCATACCATAGATTATAAAATTGGCGGCATATTTGCGGAGCGTTTTACAATTAAAGCATAAAATCTTACAATTCAATATCAAAATATGACATTTTAGAAAAAAATTATTGCATAGACACTAAACTTTCCTCTAATATGAAGCTGTCCGAATCTATCAGAAACAGATTGCGGATGATGCATCCCATAAAAAAATCAATCAGGAGGAAGTACGCATGTTAAGTTATGAAATGTTCAAAGAGTATACCAAAAAGGAATTGATCGCGCGTATGCCGCCGGAATTCGCGCGTCACAGACTGGAGGAGAATGAAGTCTATAAGGTCAATCGCAAGTTGGACGCGTTTCGTGTAATGCCACCGGACACGGAAACCGGAATTATGGTGATTCCGGTGTTCTATTATCAGGATTTTTACCCATTGATCCAAAAAGGTGAGACACCGGAACGCGTGCTGGAATTGATCGCGCGTGCTGCTTCCGAGAGCATGGTTCCGCCGGAATTCGCGCTTTCGGAGGAACAATCCATTCCGGCAATCCGAAAAGAAGATCTGGTACTGCAGATTATCAATTACGAGAAAAATCGGGAATATCTGAAGGATAAACCGTATCGAAGATTTTTGGATTTGGCGATCATCTGCTGCTCTGTGGTCAACACCGCGGACAAACAAATCTACGCGGCTGTGATCAACCATGAAGTTATGAAAATGCTCGCGCTGAGCGAAGAAGAAATGTTTCAAGCCGCGCGGAGTCAGATGGAAACGCGCATGCCTTGCAGACTGCTGCAGGTATATCAGCAGCTCTACGCATATACCAATAAAGAATTCTATCTCGGCGCAGTGTCTCTGCTGGAAAAAGAAGGATTTCGAACTCTTGCTGAACAATTTGGGGATGATCTTTACGTTCTTCCGGCCTCAATTCATGAAGTTATGCTGCTGCCAAGCAAACTTCTTTCTTTGCGCAGCGCGCAGGATCTTTTGCGAAAGGCGAATCAAGAGGCAACAAAACCGGAGGAATGGCTGTCGGACCAAGTA
Organism: uncultured Eubacteriales bacterium; assembly: GCA_900551415.1. Lineage (GTDB taxonomy): Bacteria > Bacillota > Clostridia > Peptostreptococcales > Anaerovoracaceae > CAG-238. The sequence goes on along the minus strand of URWB01000044.1, from coordinate 4,498 downwards.
TATCTGTATCAGAGAGGAAGTGATGAAATTACGCTTGCGGAGTTGGAGAACTGAGAAAGGCGCGATACTTGCGGCATGACCCGCCGCAGATAAAAGAGGGCGTCTCACTGCGAGACGTCCTCCGAATTTGTGCTGAGGTAGGTGATAAAGGCACCTGCCAGTTTTTCTTTTGTTTTGTCTGTAACGGAGCAATAGAGGATCGGCATCTGGTCGTTCAGCACCGTCAGCAGACCGCAAGGCGTAAATTCGACCGTTGGATCGGTTTTCATCTTGGAATCCCCGCTGTAAGCATAGAAGGCTTCTTCAAAAGAAGTTCGCAGTGTTTCTGCCGCTGTCCCGCCGTGATACAGCGGAAGTGAGGTCTTGACCGAAAATTTGATATCACACAGCCCTGCGATTGTGCGATAGGCTTCGGTCATTTCATCCAAATACTCCTGCGCGCAGCTAAGCGCGGAGACCTGCACCTTAAGCCGCTGATTTTTGGTCGAGATGCTGCCGATATTAGTCAGCGCAATGACATTACCGTCATCATCTTTATAGTAAGTCCCGTTAAAAGCTGTGTAGAGCAGGCTGACGATATTCTCGGCATCCTCCGTAGCAAGTACGCGTTTTGGAGGCTCGACTTCTTCATAAGTGTAAGAGACTTCCGGATACTGCTCCGCATACTTATCATAGAAGCGATCTAAAGCCTTGTCCATTTTTGAGATAAACTTCGCCTCGTCCGCGCTGCTGATAACAATTGTCATCACCGCACCGTCCGGCGCGGTATCGGCGGAATTGCCGCCGCGGAAGGAGGCAAGCTCAAACAGGAGGGAGGTAGACTTGAAGTTCGCCAAAACACTGCCGAGCTGCTTAATCGGATTGACGCCGCTGCCCATATACGCGGAAATCTTTTCGGCAGGCAGACCGCTGATTCGAACGCGATAGGCTTTGTCATAGCTGGTGCTTTGATAGTGCAGCTTGTCGGAAAGCCGAAACTTGAGATAACCTCCGGTTTCCAAAGAAATCTTGGAGAAGGCAGATTTTCCGAGGCAAAAAACCTCTGTCCTGCTTGTAAACGAGGAAGCGGACAGCGCGGAGACTCCGCTGCTTCCGATTCCGTCAGACGGAGAAAAGATAAGCTTTACCTTCCCGTGCTGCTTCGTATTTTTGGCAATCGTCAAGGCTGCCGCAATCGGCTCCGGATCGACGGCTAAAGATTTGACATTGTACTCGCACAAAAAAACAACGGGTTTTCGGGACTTCCACGTGTCATCACTTGCCTTCAGCGTAAAAGTGACATTATCATGGCTGTCTATGCTGCAGGAAATCCCTTTGTTTTTTCCCCAGGCGAGCAGGTATTGCGCGACATCGCGGTTGGTCTTGAAGGAATCCATGGAATCCACAAGGTCTGTCTGATAAGCGTTAAGCTTGCTCTCTACAATCTCCTCCAGGGTCGGTTCCTCCTCTTGGCTGTCACGCAGAAAATAGATACCGGTTAAAATCACCGCGAGCAGGAGGAAAAGAAGCACTCCGCCGCGCAGAATCATTTTTTTGTCAGGTTTTTTTTGTGTCCAATTTATTTTTCTCATTCCAATCACCTTAAGTTTCGTGTATAATATAACGTAACGATTATAGCATAGATCAAGAGAAAAGGAAAGTGATATCACAGTGAAGAAGATTGAGATGTCGCGGATTTATCTGCGAGAGAGTACCTTTGATGACTGCGGCTGCTTCGCGGAGTGGGAAACACAGCCCGCAGTTACCCGTTTTTTTACGATTGACGCCGGACGGAACTACGAGGAAGTGGTAACGGAGTTCGTGCGCAGACAGGAAGACACTGATAAGCTGCAGCTGACCGTTTGTCTGCGGCAAAATGACAAACCGATCGGCAGAATCTATATCAGCAATATCGATGACCACTACGATTCTTTGGACATTACGCGCATCTATATCGCCGATCCGGCCATCCGCGGACAGGGGCTGGGAGAGGAAGCGCTGCGTGCCGCGCTGAAGCTGGCCTTTGAGGAGATGTGCCGCGAGCGTGTGACTTTGGATCATTTCGCGGAGAATGAAATCGCTTCGAAGCTGTATTTGAAGACAGGCTTTCACTATGAGGGCGTGATGCGGCATGGCGGCAAAAAGGACGGCATGTATGTCGATTTACACCTGATGTCAATGCTGCGTGAAGAATATTTTGCTGTGAACGAAAAATAAAAACAAAAAAAATTCATGTGGTGAAGAGGGACAAAAGTACTGAAAAAGCGGCATTTTGCGGAATGCCTGCTTTTTTTGCGCCGCGTATCTGACAAAAAAACATCGTAAATGGAAGGAATTGATATTGACATATAGGGGATATCGTAGTAAAGTTTTATAGACAACCACTAGATATTGTGTATATGGCATTTTATTTATACAACGGGAAACAGGGGAGAAGAAAGGAAAGGAAGCGTATGGACAGCATTCAAAAGATTATCAAAAGAGATGGAAGAATGGTTGATTTCGATGTGGATAAAATCGCTGACGCGATTTTTAAGGCTGCGCAGGTGCTCGGAGGCAGAGACCGCGAGATGTCTGTCTATCTGGCAAAGCAGGTGGAATTATATTTGCTTGAGATCTGCCATAATCAGGTTCCGACCGTAGAACAGATTCAAGACGCCGTCGAAAAAATTCTGATCGAAAACGGACACGCCCGTACGGCTAAGGAATATATTCTTTACAGAGCGGAGCGCACCAGAGTCAGAAACATGAATTCCAAGCTGATGAAGATTTATGAGGATCTGACCTTTAAGGAAGCGAAAGAGAACGAGATCAAGCGCGAAAACGCCAATATCGACGGCAATACCGCGATGGGAACGATGCTCAAGTACGGTTCGGAGGGCGCGAAAGAGTTCTACAAGAGCTATGTCATCGATCCGAAGTTTTCCAAGGCACATGAAGCCGGCGACATTCATATTCACGATATGGATTTCTACACGCTGACGATGACCTGCTGCCAGATTGATCTGGTGAAACTGCTGCAGGGCGGCTTTTCGACCGGACATGGGCATCTCAGAGAACCGAACGATATCGAAAGCTATGCGGCGCTTGCCTGTATTGCCATTCAGTCCAATCAGAACGATCAGCATGGAGGACAGTCCGTGCCGAACTTTGATTACGGCATGGCGCCCGGCGTGAAAAAAGCCTATAAACGTCTGTATGTGACGAATCTCGGCAAGATGCTGGATTTTCTCGAAGATGTGGAGGACGGCGTCGAGAGAATGAAAGCGCTTGAAGGTAAGATTGAGCATGAATACGGGGTATTCCCTTGTATGGCATGGGATAACAATTACGCGGAACTGGAGCTCGCTGAGCTGAAAAAAATCGTTCCGGAGGCGGAAGCGATGAAAATGCAGGATCGTTCCCGTAAATTCGCAGACAAGGAAATCAGACGAAAAACCTATCAGGCGATGGAGGCCTTCATTCATAATCTGAACACGATGCATTCCAGAGCGGGTGCGCAGGTGCCGTTCAGCTCGATCAACTACGGTACCGATACTTCTCCGGAGGGTCGTCTGGTGATGGAAAGCGTGATGCTGGCAACCGAAGCAGGGCTTGGAAACGGCGAAACGCCGATTTTCCCGATTCAGATTTTCCGCGTCAAGGAGGGCGTGAGCTACAACCCCGGCGACCCGAACTACGACCTGTTCCGGCTGGCGATTCGCGTGAGCGCCAAGCGCCTCTTCCCGAATTTTTCGTTTGTGGATGCGCCGTTCAACCTCCAGTATTACAAGCCCGGCCACCACGAGACGGAAATCGCCTACATGGGCTGCCGCACCCGCGTGATCGGCAACGTATACGACCCGACGCGCGAGGTCTGCAACCGCCGCGGCAACCTGTCCTTCACGTCGATCAACCTGCCGCGCATCGCCATCGAGAGCAAGGGCGACGTCGAGCTGTTCTTCAAGACGCTGGACGAACGGATGGATCTGGTGTTTGAGCATGCTGGTGGTCATCCTCTTCTTCAAGCACTGGACCAAGGGCTTCCTCAGCTCTTCCTCCATCCTCGTGGGCATCATCGCGGGCTATCTGGCAGCCATCGTCATGGGCTTCGTCCTGCCCACCACCGGCGTCACCGCCGACGGCGTGGAGTTCACCAAAGCATGGGTGCTGAACTGGAACAAGGTCGCTGAGGCCAGCTGGTTCGCCATCCCGAAGCTGGTGCCGGTCAAGATCGTCTTCGACCTCCGCGCCATCCTGCCCGTCATGATCATGTTCATCGTCACCGCCGTGGAGACGGTGGGCGACATCTCCGGCGTCATGGAGGGCGGCATGAGCCGCGAGGCCACCGATAAGGAGCTGAGCGGCGGCATCATCTGCGACGGCCTCGGCTCTACCGTCGCTGCCTGCTTCGGCGTCCTGCCCAACACCTCCTTCAGCCAGAACGTGGGCCTCGTGGCCATGACCAAGGTGGTCAACCGGGGCGCACTGGCCACCGGCGCCATCTTCCTGATGCTCTGCGGCCTCATCCCCAAGCTGG
>URWB01000043.1 GCA_900551415.1 uncultured Eubacteriales bacterium | reverse complement strand
AACCATGTGCGTGCCGGGACTGAACTGCTATTCCTGCCCGGCTGCGGGAGGCGCGTGTCCGATCGGAGCTTTTCAGGCGGTCGCAGGCTCGTCAAAATTCAGCTTTTCCTATTATATTACGGGGATTTTGATCCTGTTCGGGGTGCTGCTCGGACGTGCTATCTGCGGGTTTTTGTGCCCGTTTGGATGGTTTCAGGAGCTTTTGCATAAAATACCGGTCAGAAAACTCTCGACGAAACGTCTTAAGCCTTTGACCTATCTAAAATACGCAGTTCTGCTGGTTATGGTTGTGCTGCTTCCGGCACTCTTGGTAAATGATGTGGGAATGGGAGATCCGTTCTTCTGCAAGTACCTTTGTCCGCAGGGCGTCCTTGAGGGAGCTATCCCGTTGGCAGCCGTCAACACCGGAATTCGCGCGGCACTTGGCAAGCTGTTTACATGGAAACTCGGCATTTTGACGAGTATCCTCGTGCTGAGCGTCATCTTTTACCGCCCATTCTGCAAGTGGCTGTGCCCGCTGGGCGCGATTTACGCGCTTATGAATAAGGTGTCGCTGGTCGGCATGAAAGTTGAACAGGAGAAATGCGTATCTTGCGGAAAATGTGAAAAGGCATGCAAGATGGATGTCGATGTAACAAAAAATCCTGATCACGCGGAATGTATCCGCTGTGGTATGTGCGCCAAAGTCTGTCCGACCGGAGCAATCCGTTTTCGCTGCGGCTTCGGAGACGGCAAGGGCGTATGCGGTGCGGGAAACCCATCGCGAAAAAATTTAGAATGAAAGCTAAAAATTAGAATGAACGACACGTTCAGAATGAAAATCTAGGAGGAACGAATATGAACACAAAGAAATTTTTAACTCTGCTGCTCGTGATATGTATGATGCTGGCCCTGGCGGCGTGCGGCACAGACGCAGGCAAATCGGATGGGAAGCCGAAGAATGCCGAGGAGGCGGTTTCCATGTATCAAGACCTGATGGCACAGGAGACGGAGATCCTGACAGAGAACAGTGAGCTTTGGGAAAAGGTCTTTATGCAGGCTGATAAGGGTATGGCGATGGTGGAAGACGGTAAGAACTACGGGGAATTTCTACTCGCGACCATCGAGACGATCAGCGACCAGTTTACAGAGGATGAGCTGAAACTGCTTCGTGAGGGAGCAGAGAAAGTCAGCGATATTGAAAAAAAGCTGACCGCGATTGAAGAACAATATCCAGACGAAATCCAAAAACTGATGGACGGTGGCATGAGCATGCCGGCAGATGCGGATGGAAAACAGGTATTCCCATCATTTACAGGGAAGGATTTAGACGGAAACGAGGTCAAAAGCGACGAGCTGTTCTCCGCGCATGCCTTTACGGTAGTGAATTTTTGGTTTACAACCTGCAGTCCATGCGTCGGCGAGCTTTCGGATTTGGACAGTCTGAATCAGGAATTCTCCAAAAAAGACGGTGCGGTAATCGGCGTGAATTCCTTTACGCTGGATGGCAACCAGACAGCCATCGATGAGGCAAAGGCGGTTCTGCAAAAGAAGGGTGCGACGTATCAGAACATTTATTTTGATTCAAACAGCGAGGCAGGGAAATTCGTCACAAATGTGTACGCTTTCCCGACAACCTATGTAGTTGACAGAAACGGCTGCATCGTAGGCGATCCGATTGTAGGCGCGGTTACCGGAGAGGAACAAAAGAAGGCATTGGAGGAACTTATTGACAAGGCATTGGACGCCGATGTGAAGAAGTAAAAGCGTGTACAACAAACATAGAATCTCCGCGTGAGAAATCACGCGGAGATTTTTTCAACAGAACGGCAAGCCGAATAAATACAGATTGGATGCTATGCAGTCCGATATAGACCGGACTGATGATACTGATTAGCTTTGACCGAGCCTTTGAATTAGGCGTTCTAGCAATGTGGCAGCAGCCGGAAGGCAACTTTCATCAAAGTCAAAGCGGGGGTTATGTAAGGGTGCAGTGATATCGGTACCGATGCCGATGTAAGTACCGAAACCTCCGTTTTTTTGTACGTAATTCATCATGACGGCAGCATCGTCCGTTCCACCAAGATTTCCCTCATAGTAAATCTTTTTAAACCATGGAATTTGGGTTGCCTCTGCCTGCACAAAATCCATCATAGCAAAGTCGCTGCGACCGGCAGGAACTTCCCCATGATCGATGACGGTATAGGTCAGCCCATAAGTTTTCGCAGTGCCGTTGAGAATATTCACAATCCTTCTTTGAAGATAGTCAGAGATTTCCCGAAATTGCCCGCGGTATTCCAAACTTATGGTGTAGTTTGGAATATTACTGTTTGGGCAGGAAGTTGCTTTGAGTTGGCCTACGTTGATACGGCAAAGACCTTTTTCGTGTGACGCGATGCAGTGCAGATTCAGTGCCGCGCTGCAAGCAGCGAGCAGTGTACTGTGCGTTCCTTGTGCAGCGTCATAGGATACAATGTTGGGGTGGAATGTGACATCCAAGCGATGATTGCTCATGAAGTCGCAAACACCGCAGGCTATCGCGTGAGAGGGCAGCGGAACTCTCTCTGCAGAAAGTGCGAGGTGAACCGCGAGAAAATAGTCCACATCACTTAAAAGCCCTTTATCCACCATGGACTGTGCACCGAGGATCGTTTCTTCCGCTGGCTGGAAAAGTAATTTAATAATGCCGCGATAATTCGAAATGTGACTTCTGATACGTCGTGCAAGCTCTAGCCCAATGGCAATGTGCCCATCATGCCCACAGGCATGAACACAGCTTGGGTTTACAGAACGAAAGTTTTCCATTACGACTCTGTCATCGGGAAAACAAGCTTCTTCGTATGGCAAACCGTCGATATCAAAACGAAGGGCAATGGTTGGACCGGATTTTTCGGTATCGATAATTGCAGCCACGCCTGGATAACCATCTGTTTTTTCAACAAAAGCATTTTTAGCTCCCTGCTGCAGCGCTCGGCGCATGTTTTGTTGTCTTTGCTGCATGGAGAGTTCAATCGGCGAGTGGAGAGTTTCGACGTTAACAGCATCTCTGCCCATGAGAATGGTCTGAACTCCGGCTGTTTCCAGAATTTCGGCAATTCTCGCGCTTGTTCGAATTTCATTCCAGCTCGTTTCTGCAAATTTGTGAAATTCGCGTCGATTCTGTGTGATTGCGTCCATGATTATTCACGAAACTGCGGATTGGTTTCGCAAATCCTCCTCCCTATATTGTCTTTGCTGAGTTCCATAGTAACATTCAAAATTTCAACTGCCCGGTCAATCTGCTGCTCGCTTGCGGAAGAAAAACAAAGTCGAATATAGCCGCTTCCGCTGTAACCGTAAGGGAAAAAAACGCTGCCCGGCATGTAAAGTACGCCACGCTGCTTACAGAGCGCGAAGAGCTTTTTTTCGTTAACGTCTTCCGGAAGTTTACACCACAGGCACAGGCCACCCTCTGGAATTTGGAATATTAGTCCCTTTTCGACGAGCGGTATCAGTCGCCGGCAAAGATAGTCTCTCTTTTGTCTATAATACCTCTGTAAAAATTGCACACGTCGTTCAAAAGCGCCGCTTTCGATAAAAGAATTGAGCATAGCGTGGCTCATCTTGTATATAGTCATTTGTCCGGTCGAGATTAATTTACCAATCATTTCGATTGGCTCGGGAGGACCTACTACATAGGCAATTTTGTTGCCTGGGAGGAATGTCAAGGTAAAAGTATCAATGTAGAGGACCATTTGGTTGTTATCCAACGCATACAAAGATGGGAGTTCCTTGCCGTCATAGCGAAAATCGCGAACGGAGTTTTCTTCAATAATCGGAACACCCCAATGACCTGCAATAGTTAGAAGCCGCATACGGTGTTCCAACGGCATAACGGTTCCGGTGGGATTGTGCAGATTCGGCATGGTGTAGATGAACTTTGGCTGATACAGCGGAAGTAGTTTTTCAAGGTCATCAAGGTCCATACCGTTTTCGGTCATTCTTACGCAGATTACGTTGATGCCGCGATTTCGAAACACATTGACAGTGCTTGCAACCACAGGTTCTTCGACAATGATGTTGTCTCCCTCCTTCAAATAAAGCTGAGAGATGTATTCAAGTGCTTGAGTGGTTTCCGCAACAAGCTGAATATTTTTTTCTCCGACAAAGATGTCATGCTTGCTTAAAATGCGACGGATATTTGTTTTTAAACGAAATGATTCCTTGTCGTCAAGACTGACAAAATCATTATAGTGGTAGGTAATATCTTCTTCTTCAGCCACATTGACATTGATCCCCGCGAGAGAAATTAAATCTAAGGTGCCGGATTGGCTGAAAAGGTCGTCAAAAAGGTTTTCTTTGTCAGTATAAGTGTAGCGTATCATCTTGGCAAGCGGATGAAAAATACGCATCGGTGTCTTTTTTGCCGCTTCTCGGACAAAATAACCCTTCGGTTTTGCAGAAACGATAACTAAACCTTCTGCAATCAATTCCTGATAAGCTCTCACCATCGTTGTGCGGGAAACCCCGAGATCGTCCGCTATGCTTCTCTCCGATGGTAGTTTAAAAGAAGCAGGAAGTTGTCCGGAGAGGATCAACTGGGCAATCGCGTTCTTGATTTGTAAATAGATCGGGGTATTATTGTTACGATTCAGTTTGATTTCCATTTTTACGTACTTTCTTGTAAGTGGCTGCGAGGAGCAGACCCATGACGATCATCATAATTGCGCCGAAAGCCTGCAGAAGCCAAATATAGGAATAGCCTGCGTTGCCATTGTTGTCCAACCACGTCCCACAGAGGTTATACAGCCAAATATCCGAGGAATAACCAATTGCAGATGCGACGCCCAAAACAGTTCCGACATATTTGAACGGAACCCTCGCTTCAGTGACCGGTGTGTAAAGCGCAGTTGAGTTAACATAAGAAAACAGCAGCAGGATAATGCAGACGGTAATCAGCAGAATAATCATGTTATGCTGTTGCGGCACCAACATCAGCACGATAGTAAATAGCAGGGTTCCAATGCCTCCGACCATGACAACCTTTGTAGAACTTTTGAGGCGGTCGATAAAGAAACCTCCGACTGGTCCGGCGATGAGGTTCATGCCGCTGCGCAGTGTGTTAGTGACAAGTGCAGCGATGCCAATGGATACCCCAAAGGCATCGGTCATATATGGATTCAGGTAAGGCACAGTAGAACGAACAAGGAAGTAACCGAGCGTAAAGAGACCTAAGTACCAGGTGATCGGCATTTTGAGAACCTTGCCGATGAGCTTCAAGTCAATTTTATCATCAGCCCCTTCTCTGGCTTTTGCCTTTTCTTCATCATATGGAACAAAGATCCATGTTAGAATACCAAAGACAACGGAGATGACGCAGTAAATCATCATACCGCCGCGGAATTCATATTTTGCCAATGCGGTTTCCATCATACCGAGAATCAGGTAGGTACAAGCGATGCCGAACAGACCGTAGGAAAAATTATAAAATCCAAAAAGTTTACCTTGTTCGTCATCTTCTCCAATATTTTTGATTACCTTCAAAAAGGCGCTCCAGTGCATGCAAGTACTGGTGATGCCAAAGAGAAAGTACATGATTTTAAGAATCGTAAAGGAGGTAGAGAACGCCACCACAGTTCCGGCAAGACCGGTTAAAATCGCCGACCACACCACCAGCATTTTGGGATTAAATTTATCGCCACCCCACCCGCCGATAAAATAGCCGATGACAGCGGTGATGCCAAAGAACGTAAGAAGATCTCCGGCCTGGCCGTATGTAATATGATAGGTGTCGATAAAATGGTTGTAGAAATCATTGCATGCATAAGGGATAAAATAAACGACCGTCGTGCAGGTTGCAATGAGGATCATAAGATATTTGTATGCCATGCTGTTTTTGTTCATTTTTTTTCACCCGTCCTTCCTGTTACAGATATTTTTCGAACCAATGAAGCATTTCGAGAATTCTGCGTTCCCGGTTTTTGGGACTTCCGCTGCGGCAAAGTTCATGTGTTTCGCCTTTGACCGCGAAAACTCTAGATATGCCGCCGAAGTAGGTAATCGCGCTGTGCAGCTGAAGAGCATGGTCATAAGTGCAGCGGTAGTCATCCACGCCATGGATAAAGAGAACCGGTGTCTTGATATTCGGAGCGTATTTCAGTCCGGATTGATCCCAAAGATATTCAAGATTTTCCCAAGGGGTTGTTCCATAGGTATCTTTATTGCATGGGAAACCGATATCTGACATGCCATAGTCACTAATCAGGTTAGAAACACAGCGGTCAGAAATGGCTGCTTTATAACGGTTCGTATGGCCGATAATCCAGTTGATGATGATGCCGCCGTAAGAACCACCGGTGATGCCGACCCGGCTTACGTCAATCCAAGGATTACGCGCGAGAACTGTATCGGTAAATTCCATAAGATCCCGATAATCAACAGTACCCCATTTCGTGCGAATATCAGCGAAAGCACCGCCCTTTCCTTCAGAACCTCTTGGGTTACAGTAAAAAACACCATAGCCTTCCGCGCACATCGCAAACATTTCGTGAGTTGCTACCGGGCCATAAGCAGAGCCTGGACCACCATGGATGAAGAGGATCGCCGGATATTTTTTATCTGGAGCGAAATCGACTGGTTTCATCAGCCAACCCTCAATTTCCAGACCGTCGGAATTTATGAAATTACAGATTTCCATTTGCGGATAGTTGTATTCATTTTCTAAATGGTCGTTATAGTTGCTAACCTGCGTTTCTTTACCGGTGACAAGGTCAAGAATATAGAATTCGCCTCCAGAGAGACCACGTATCGCAGACATGTAAATTTTGTCGCCACAGAGGAAGTAGTCCAGAATTTTGCCATCCGGATGTGTCAGTTCTTGCATACTGTCATCGCCGAATGGACTGAAGTAGAGTTTGGAACTGCCGCCGCGCGTACTGATATAGATGATACCGTTTGGCGTTGTCAAGATCTTGTTTAACCAGCCACTGAGATAGGTAATGTCGGTCAGCACATTATCGTAGTAGTGGATATCTGTAGTTTTGTTGTTTCGTGTAAACTCGCCGGTATTCATATCTAAAATGTCAATGTATTCATTTTGATATTCCCCATGAAAACTTCGGTCATTGCGACCAAGCAAAATATGCGTTTCATCAATCGGTTGAATCTTGGTGTAGATGTAATGGTTTGAGTCATCAATCGGTGTAATCTCCATGTTTTTGTAGTTGATTTTATAGACTTTGCCCTCAGTTCGCTGCATGCCGCCGGATTCTACGCCGTAAAAGAGGCCGTACAGATTTTTGTAGGATTTGATATCATAAACGCTGATATCATCCTGTGTAAGTTGCTTCAACTCGCCGCTGTCGTAAAGATAGACTCGGCCACGCTCCTGATTACAGTATCCTCCGTCATTCGTCCAAAACGGAACTTCATCGGCGATAAAGTATTTGCTTTCCTTTTCTTGAATCTTGATATACTCATCCCAGTCGCCGCCGGCGGCTTCCAGGTAACGATCACGCATTTTATTTTCGCTGGCCAGCAGAAGATAGCGATCATCGTCGATACGTTCAAATTTGTAGACATTCTTGTATACTTCAAACAGCTTGGTATATTCCTTGCTCAGAATATTAAACTTATAAAAAATTACTAAAGGGATTCCTTTTTCCTGTGCGGCTTTTTCTGCTTCGGTTCTAGCTGTTGCGATGATAATGTTTTCTTCATCGAGCCACTGGTGCATGCCGACAGAATCGTCGAAAGTCAGCTGTTCTTTGACAGTGTTGGTGTTCATGTCAAAAAGCCATAGATTGGAAACATATTTGTCCTCTTCAAAAACGGTGTCATAGCGAACAAACGAAAACAGGTCGTTGCCGTTATACTGCATATCCGTTGTATTAACGTATTCCTTAAAGAAGTCAGGGGTAATCTTTTTCATTGTATTCTCCTTTAAAAATGTATACGGCGTGTATTCTACCGCCAGCAGGGAACTTCTGAACTTGTACCATTATTATATAACAAAGTCCAAAATAGTGGAAGTATGCATTTTGGACTGGTCTAAAAAAATTTTTTGGCTATTTATTAAAATAATCATATCCTATATAGTAAAATTAGCATAAAAAAAGATCTTGGGAACGCACGAATTGCAAGGTATACCTGATGAAGTTTGAAGGAGAAAAAACATGAAAAAAGAAAAACTGAGTTTTAACACTCTTCTCGCAGTCATATCATTCTCCATTGCCGGAAGCGTTATTTATGAGTTGCCATACATTAAGTATGTCTATTATGATAAACTGCTTCCTGCTTTTGGAATGACAAACGCGCAGGCGGGTTTTTTGCTGTCTGCTTATGCAGTCGGATGCCTGATTTTATACATTCCGGGTGGAATTTTGGCTGATAAGTTTTCGGCGAAGAAGATGTTGGTGTTATCTTTGGTAGGCACCGGTATTTTGGGCTTTGTCATGGCCTTTTCCATGAACTATATCACCGCTATGATTGTATTCTTCCTATTTGCGGTGACCACTAGCTTCGTATTTTGGACCGCGCTGAACAAAGGCTTGCGCCTATTGGGGGGCAAGGATAATTCCGGAAGTACCTATGGTTGGTATTACGCCCTTGGCTCAGTTATTAGTCTGGTATGCAGTTTCATCTTTTGGGGTTTGTATGCCTCTACCGATGATAATCATGATGCGATGTTTCGCACCATCATTGGAATGTCTGTCGCGGTTATAATTGCCGCGGTTTTCGTACAGATTACGTTTAAAGAAAGCGAAACAGAAGAAGGGCAACTCGCAGAAGAAGATCGTTTTAAAATCAGCGATATCGGGAAAGCCGTTCGTAATCCGTATTTATGGTGGGCATCTATCATCATGTTTATCATGTACACGATTTACAGTAATGTATCTTATTTCACACCGTATCTAACTTCCCAAGTCGGAATGGATGTATCTGATTCCGCGTTTTTAGGAATCATCAGGGGCTATGTGTTCTACTTCTTATCGCCGCTAGGTGGCTACATTGCGGATAAGCTTTTAAAATCTACCCTTAAACTTTATGGATATGGGTTCATCGTGCTTGCGATTCTGTTTTTTATCACGACGCAGATTCCGGCAGGAAAAGAAAGTGTCATTCCGGCCATTGTAATTTCTCTTTTAGCATCTGCTTTTGCCATGATGCTCTATGGCGTTATGTGGTCTATCCTCAATGAAATCGATATCCCGATTACTTATACAGCAACTGCAATCGGACTATCTTCCATGGTCATCTATCTTCCGGACCTTTTCGTACCCGCAATGATTGGAAGCTGGCTTGACAACTATGGTGAAGAAGCAGGCTATTTCAGAATGTTTATATTCTTTGGCATATGCTGTGTTATTGCGGTTGTTCTTTCCTTGACACTTGCAAAAAAAGTAAAATCCTTAAATGCCGCAAAGCAAGCGGAAACGGTAAAAGAAGCAGAAGAATAACTTCATTTTGCGCAAACCGCAAAACAAATCTGAAATAAAATCGACAGCTGCAAAAACGAAAGCTTATCAGTCCCTTTGCGCTGTCGATTTTTTATTTAGGAAATATCGCTGGCCGATATTTTCGGAATCACGACAAAAACTCCTTGCAAAAGAGTGTTATGCGTACATGAAAATCTGGGCTTTTGTTATGGGAGTCTTTATCCTAAAAGAAAAGTGAGGGTTTTTCTCTTTCCATGCGACTAAGCTTATGGTACAATTATTTTTGAGATTACGGAGGAAAACACAAATGAAAAAGTTTTTATGTTTATTGCTTGCCGTATGCCTGGTTTTTAGCTTTGCGGCATGCACAGCAAGCGATCAGCCACAGGATCCTGATACGGACAATCCGGCAGCGGGAGACAACGCTGCGGGAAGTGAAAGCGCAGGGGACACTGCCGGCGCTGATACGGGCAAAGAAGATCAAGATGCGGATCCGTCGGGGGAGGACAGCGCGCAGAAACCTGATGATCATCAGAAAGACGATACCACGAAGGAGGATGAGGCTTCTAAGCCGGAACAAAAACCGTCCGCGAGTACGGATAAGCCGGCTGCTTCAAAACCTTCCGCAAGCAAGCCATCGACTTCAAAACCGTCCGCAGATAAGCATGACACTGACAAAGCAAACAAGCCAAGCTCGCCGCTGAATCTTCTGAACACTGTTTGGAAGAGCTACAGTGAGGATGATAAATTCCCTGCTTCCGGCGGAGACTATTCCGAGGAAAACGCGAAAGATGACGCGCCGGGCAAGTTTGACGTCAGTGACAGCGCCGTACTGGAATCGACCCTTGCAGTTCCGGAGGATTCCGCGGATCTGCTCAAAAATGCGGCATCGTTGACGCACATGATGAACCTCAATACGTTTACAGCGGGCGCGTTCCAGCTTAAGGACAGCAAGAATGCGGACAAGTTCGCGAAGGCGATGAAGGAGAGCATCGAGAACAGACGCTGGGTCTGCGGATTTCCGGACAAATTTGTTATCATCAAGGTAAACGGCTATGTGGTCAGCGCATTCGGCGCGGCGGATCTGATCGATACCTTCAAGAGCAAAACCCTAAAGGCTTATCAGGACGCGAAGGTTTACTGTGAAGAAAATATCGAATAGCGCCGGAGAAACTGCTTTCGGTATCCGCCTTTGAGAATCCGGCTGTAACGGCGGAATCTTGCGATAGCGTGAAAGACACGCGAAAGATTGAATATTTTGTCGAAACAGGGAGAAAACCGATGAAAAAAGAAAAAAGAATCAAACCGGACGTGAAACGAGCCGCAAAACGGATCGCAATGCTGTGCCTTGCAGTGCTGCTGGCAGCTTCACTTTTGACGAGCTGCCGTTCGTCCGGCGTTAAGGTCAAGGCAGATGATAAGGGCTTCTATGATTACAACGGCTATATCATCAAGTCGGAATATCCGATGGATGAGCAGTCGCTGGACAAAGCAGGCGAAAAGCTGCGGAAGATTTACGAGCTTTATCTGAAGGATCAGGACGTAAAAACTTATTTCGCGATCGTACCAGACAAGAACGCCTGGGCATTTGAGGCAGAGGGGCAGAATGTCATCGATTACAGCGAGCTATACGCGCGCATGCAGGCGGATACGGAGGACTTTGCTTCCTATATCGAGCTTGACGACCTTTTGGATATGGAAAGCTATTACAAGACTGACGCGCACTGGCGGCAGGAAAAGATCTATCCGGTGGCACAGCGGATCGCGGAGGCGATGGGCTGTGAGCTGACGGCGGAGTACGACAAGGCTGTAGCAAATGACAGCTTTATTGGAGCTTACGGACGCCAAAGCGATCTTGCGATGGAGCCGGAGGAACTGATCTATCTGACAAATGAAGCCTTGGCTGGCTGTATCGTGACCGATTACGCGAGCGAGGATGAGCGGTATGTCACAACAGGAGTCTATACCATCGCAAGCGCCGCGAGCGAGGATGGCGAAGGCTACGATATGTTCCTCGACGGCGCGAAGTCACTGCTGACCATCGAAAATCCGGCGAGCACGACGGACAAGGAGCTCATCATTTTCCGGGATTCCTTTGGCAGCAGCATCGCGCCGTTCTTCACAGAATGTTATCGCAAGGTGACCCTAGTCGATACGCGTTATCTGCCGAGCGAAAGAGTTGGGAAATTTGTTGAATTTGACCGACAGGACATATTATTCCTGTACAGTGTGCCGGTGCTTAACAACAGTGTGATGCTGAAATAGGGCAATGCGCTGCGTCAAAACGCTTGATTTGGCGAGGAATTTGTAAAAAGAAGTGAAAAACTTTGATTTTACGAAATTTTATCATTGCATTTCAGGCAGAGATAGTGTATAATAATGATTGTTCCGCGAAAGCGGAGCAATCTGATATGCGGTTGTGGCGGAATTGGCAGACGCGCAAGACTAAGGATCTTGTGTTCCCAAGACATGCAGGTTCGAGTCCTGTCAACCGCACCAGCGAAACCCTGTGATTACTACAATCACAGGGTTTTTTCGTACCATTTCGCAGGTATAAAAACGGAGCGGCAAATAAGAAAACATAGAAAACAGAGCAAAAATTTGAAAATATAAAAACCCTTGTTGCACTTTGCCGGCTTTTCCGTCTTTACATATAGAAGGGGAAAAAGAGGAAAACGCAGCATCGCCCGCAGGGGGGCGGGCGGTGCAGGGCAGCGAATCAGACGAAGTATAGGGGCAATGCACTGGAGGAACAGGAGATGAGACCGATGTGGAAGTGAAAAAGCGAAAGCTTTAAGTAATACAGATGAAAAGTGAAATTTTGAAAAGCGAGGAAAGAAAAATGAAGAAGATTTTATCTATCATACTAGTGCTTGTATTGGTTACGGCAAGCACAACATTACCTGCGGCAGCAGAAGAAAAAATGGATGAAGTACACACGGTATCTTTTGAGTATGCTCCATTAACTGATAGTGAACGGAATGAATTCATTCGAGAAGAAATGGAAAAATTATTAGGATCGGATGCGGATTATCGTATGTATTTTGGCAACGAGGAAGAAAATCTGATAGTTCCGTTAAATGATATAGACGAGTACAAAACAGAGTGGTCACCCAAAAAATCTGTAGATGTTTCCGGAACACCGGGGGGAGGTGTATTGGAGGCTTCATTGAGTGTGAGCGGTTCTGGTAATCAAACATATTATCTAGGCTGGACATATACAGATGAGGGAGGTCCTTCAGTTGAAAAAGGGATTTCGTTTTCTTCTCCTTTTAAGTATGTAAATGTTTCTTTCTCACTCGGAATGGTTAGTAATTCTGATAAGTGTGGAATTGAATTTGGAGTTTATGATGCAAAACCAGGTGTCAAGTATAAAGTAACTAAAGTTACAAAGACATATGATGTCCAGCAATATATTATATATAAAAAGAAATATAATGATGCAGGTACTTATACTTGGGAAGAATGGAGTGGTGGGAACTCAACAAAACTTACAAATAGGGATTTTACTATTAAACGGGTGTAATTATGATGAAAAGGGTTGCATTGGTAATCGTTATTGTATTAATGTTGGTTTTGATATTAAGCATCATTTTTTACAATGACCAACAGGAAGTTGTATATGATATTGTAGGTACCTATACCGGTGAGTTTCGTGATGTTTTTGTGTATTATGTCTTCGAATCGTCCGGACAATATTATATCTACATATCCAAAGTACCGGCAAGCACAATCTTGGATGAAGGCACTTATGAGGCGCAAGGAAATGGAATCTTTTCTTTAGCAAGCGCAAGGAATCTTGAACATATGGTCGTGTGCGGTGACGGTATCCTATACGACTTTGATGCGGAAAATGCAGATGTCTCTTTTGCAAAGAAAACATCGAAAGAAATTTTTTATATTAACTTGCATGAAAATCGTGTGGCGAGCGCAACTTGTGCCTTGACAGATAACAGATAGAAGGGGGACAAAGAGATAAAAAGTCTAGCCTGCATCGCCCGCAGGGGGCGCGGGCGGTGCTAGTCAATGAATCAGACGGAAAGTAGGGGCAATGCACCGGCGGAACAGGGAGTGAGACCGATTTGCTATACCCACTTTCAACGGATCAACGCAAGATGTGCAATGATAATTCTGCACCTTTAGCTCTTGTCTTGAGGTAACTATTTAAAGAAAAACCCATAAAATCAACAATTTAGGGCTAGACATTGTAGGAAGGGTAAAAGGAATTGAGAAGCAGTGTATTAGACTTCTTTGTAAAGACCTTCAAGAAGAAATGAACATCTGATGCTTGCACAGCAAGCGCTGATTTGCTAAAATCTTCTTACACAGTAAGTGATGTGTAAGAGGTATGGGGAATGCGTAAAAAACAAAGCATGAAAGAAATTTACCTTGAAAACAGGCATTGGGTATATGGCAGTTTTCTTAGAAAGACGGGAGAGATAGAGACGGCAGAGGATTTATCGCAGACGCTTTGGCTGCGCTTCTTTCAGAATTACGAGAATTTGAATCTGCCAAATGAAAAGGTGGTGCGGGTCTACCTTCGCAGCATGATTCTGCATGCGGCAGCCGATTATTGGCGGAGCACGCAGAAGGCGGAAGATTTAATGAAGGAGCTTGAAAATCTTTTGGAGGCAGACAATATCGGGCAGGATGCTGTTCATGCGGAAGCTTTTCCTGAAGATGCGATAGATGATATTGAAGCTGCTTACAGAGAGCTCAGCGAGGAAGAGCGGCTTTTGCTCTCGCTCAAGTACGAAGGCCGTTATAACAGCAGGGAAATCGGAGCAGTCATCGGAATTTCGCCGTCCCTGGTGCGTATGCGGCTGAGCAGGATTACCGAAAAACTGCGTAAACAGATGAAAAAAAGAAATGAGTAAAGGAGGTGAAAACTGTGGACCAAAAAATCATGAAAGCCTTAGCGCGAAAAACAGAGGATGCGTTTGAGAAAGAATACGAAGAATTTAACGAAGCAGGAAAAGAGTTCTCCCCAGAGCTTGATGGGAAACTTTTGGAAGCGGCAAAGTTCTACGACAAGCAATATGCAGCAGGGCAGAAAAAGAGAAAAAGCCGGCAGATTTTGCAAAAGGCGGCGGTTTTCCTTCTCATTTTTCTTTCGGTCAATACCCTTGCAATCGGGACTTCGCATGCCTATCGCCAGTTTGTATTTCAGGTGTTTGAAAATGAAGAAAATCATTCTATTAACTTTCATGACCGTGCAGAGCAGGACATGATTGGCTCGTGGAATGATTACTGGTATCCAACCTATTTGCCAGAGGGCTATCAGATTGTTTCGGCAGAAGAGATTCCGGTAAAATGTCTCTTGATTCAGGCAGCTACGGGTGAAGAACCTTTGCTGATCACGGAATATCCGCAAGGCTCGGAACTGTCTTATGACACGGAGCATTCGCAGATTTCTGATATTCGGATTCACAATTACCTCGGAAAAAGAATCGCCTTTGAAGATCATACCAGAATCGTTTACCCAACCGAAACGATGATTCTAGAGTTCCGGTTTGATGCCGGAATTCCGGAGCGGGAGGTTGTGAAGATTGCGGAAAACATGGAGTATGTCGCGCGAGCCTAGGTGAACACGATCATCGAATTAATCCGGTGGTCTTTTCTTTATAAAAACAAAAAACTTTGTTACACTTTGCCTTTTTTGGCGTCTTTATTTATAGAAGGGCAGAAAGCAGGTTTTTTAGAATAGGGGGGACTACAATGAGTAACCGGCAGACCGCAATCGTAAGCATATTCGTACTTTTCGCAGCACTCCTGACCTTGAGTGGATGTAAAGACAATAAAAAAGAAATTATCGGCCTTGCACGAAGCAACAGGCCCAAGACGAAAATATCCCGACGCAAAGGGCGGATGGACGGTTTTTCCGGAATGTGAATATACATTTTACGGCTATGCCGCTGTAATAGATTCTGATTCCGGTCAGTTCGGAGGAAAACCTTTTGGAAATGATGGAAGTACCGTTTCTGCCGAAGCAAGCTTCTATGGGATTTCAAATCGCATGGTCATGAGTGAATGGGATGATTGCTGGACACTCGAGACCGGCGCACATTTCCTGCAAAGATTGGAGAAAAGTATGGAGGGGAGTTTTCGCGGATGAACGATATGGAAATTATTGAGATGTATTTTAGGCGCAACGAAGATGCGATAAGGCAGACCGAAATAAAATATGGAGTGTTTTGCCGAAGCCTTGCGTACAATATTTTGCAAATTCATGAAGATGCAGAAGAATGCGTCAACGACACGTATTTAAAGGCATGGAACTCCATCCCGCCCAACGAACCTGTTTACTTTAGAGGATGGCTTGGCAGAGTGGTGCGTAACCTTTCTCTTGATTTATGGAGAAAGAATCACAGGAAAAAACGCTATGCGGGTATCGAGGAGATCTTTGAAGAACTGGATGAATGCATTCCGTCCTCTTCCCATGTGGAAGGCGAAATCGAAAAAGGAATGCTGACCGAGGCTCTTAACAAGTGGCTGGGAGAACTTCCGCAAATGGATCGCATCATTTTCCTGCGGCGATACTGGTTCGGGGAATCTCTAAAAACCATTGCGAAAATATATCGGCTGACTCCGGCAGATGTCGCAAACCGCATGTATCGACTCCGCCAAAAACTTAAGGCAGAACTGAAAAGAGAGGGGGTGTTCTTATGAGAGAAAAAATGGTAATAACGCTGTATGACAGCTTTACAAATATCGATGATCAATTTCTTCAGGAGGCCGCACTTCAAAGCAGTAGCATGCATAAGGGCTTCTTAAAAAAACGGGTGCTTTTGATTGCAGCAATCATGGGAGCAATCCTGCTTTGCGGCTTTGCGGCATATCAAGCAGGTATATTCGATCCATGGATACAAAAAACATCGACATCTCCAACGGAAACGGTGCAAAGCGCACTTAAAAATCAGCTGGAAAAAGAATACACGCTTGAACTCCAAATCAAGGAAATTTTCGTCGATCAAGATGCAACGGAGAGAGTAAAACAGCAATACAAAGGGAGCGAACTCGCAGAAGAAAACGGATGGTCGGATTCTTATTTAGAAGATAATCTGATAGCGGTTCGTGCGGAATACTATGTGGTATACGACCATCAAAAAACATTCCTAAAGGATGGCGATGTAGAGCAGTATTTCTTCCTCTTGCGTGATGAAAAGACACAAAAATGGATGATTTGGAACAATACTGCAAGCGGAGATCCATTTTATTAGAAAAGAAATGATGAAGCCACGATCAAGATGATTGTATAAATTTGAAAAGGGGGAGACGAAAATGAGGAGACATTGGATATTCATCCTGCTTTTATGTGTTGGCTTGAGTGCCGCAGCGCTTACGGGATGCTCGCTTAAGGACAGCGATTCCAAGAATAAAGAGCTGGCAGATTGTTTTCTGACAGAATTCTTTACGATTAACAGTGACGGAAGAAATGATGAACTGATGACAAAGCTTCAAAACAATTCTGAGCTTTTTACCGACGAAGCTGTTTTGCACGATGCTTTGGAAGAATATTATCACGGCGTATCGGAATACCTCACCGATGAGTGCTTCAATCAATTGCTTGCCGAGCGAACGATATGGAGGCTTGACGCGGATTTCCTCGGTGCGGGAAACGAGTGGACAATTTCCGCATTGGATATTCAGAATACTTCCGAGGCTGATTTCTACGGCTTCCATGCGGAGCTAAGCAACGGCGGAGAAGTGAAAGAATTAAGCGGCACGCTTTCGTTTACGGCAGATCATTTGATAGCATCTGTCCTGCTTGACGATTATCAAGACCGGTTTGAAACAAGTCATCCCAACTGGGCAGAGGGTCTGGAGGAATACGGCGTCGGT
>URWB01000042.1 GCA_900551415.1 uncultured Eubacteriales bacterium | reverse complement strand
TGAGCCAACTACCGCTCGCTTATCCGGCTTCTACACCCCCGTCGAAACCTTTACACCCCCGAAGTTCACGTCACTTCGCGGTTTGTGCGTCACCGCCCGCGGTCTCTGCCCGCGTGGGCCGCAATGCTCGCCTTCGTGATAATCTTAGTGTATGACACTTTCCCCAAAATGTCAATCTCCAAATTCCCTTTCACTTATAACTCCGTTTTGCAGGGCAAAAGGTTACAAAGTACGGGCAAGGATTTCTGTCCGGCGCGCCGCGACCAGCGCGCGGCCTCAAACGCGATGCCGGCAGGATTGCGGAAAATCTTTCTGTCAAACAATCACAGCCCGCTCGCGCCTCCAAACGATACGCGAGAACGCGCCCCCTGAGTGAAGAAAGGCGCGTTCTCGCGATCCATTTGTGATGTAAGGTAAATACGCGGGCAGGTACCGCGGTATCGCGAACATACCCGCGAACAGGATGGACTTAAGAGTTAAACAGACATTTGGATATCTTCGTAAACATCCGGTCTCTGTATTTAATCTTTTCCGCGTCCTTGCCGCCGGCGTAATCATAGAAGCCGGCCGCGGTCTTCACGCCGTACTGCCCCTTTTCAAAACGATCGGCAAGCATGCCGAACGGCGCTTTCTCATCTGCCAGATCTTCAAACAGATAAGAGGCGATGTTGTAAAAAATATCGAGTCCGCCGAGGTCGCACACCTCGAAAGGCCCCAGGCAGGCATACCGCATGCCCAAACCGTATTTCATCACATCATCGACCGCTTCCGGTGTCGCGATGCCCTGCTCTACAATATGTAAACACTCTCTCAATACCGCGAGCTGAATCCGGTTGAGGGCGAAGCCCGGCGCGTCCTGCACGATAACCGGTTTTTTCTCAACGGCGAGCGCCATGTCGCGAATCGCCGCCGCTGTCTCATCATCGGTTTTTTTGCCCTGAATGACCTCAATCAGAGGAATCAGGTGCGGCGGATTGATCCAGTGCATGCCGCCGAATCGTTCCGGTCTTTTTACAACCTCCGCGATGGCCGTAATAGACAGCCCTGAGGTATTACTCGCCAAGATCGCGTCCTCCGGAACCAGTGCCGAAATCTCTGCCCAAAAAGCATGCTTGACATCGAGCTTTTCCAAAATCGCTTCCACAACCAGATCCGCCCCCTCAAAACACGCCTTATCTTCGCTGTAACGGATTCGCTCCAGCAGCGCCGCGGATTCCTCCGGCGTCACCACATGCTCCGCCACCTCGGTTTCCTGGTTCAGGCGAATCAAATTTCCCGCTTTTTCAAGTGCGCTCGGGAAAATATCATACAGCGTCACATCATAGCCGTATTTCGCAAAGGTTTCTCCCATCGAGGAGCCCATGGTTCCCGCTCCCGCGATTACAATACGCTTCACATCCTTCGCAGTTTTCATTTCAACCTCCCTCGCTTTCTTTTCGTCATAACAGTTTTAACAGCCTTTTTGTCATCCGGAAAATATCGCGAAGCGACATTTCCGAAATCACGAATCACGCCAAAAGCCTCTTGCGTATAGCGCGCCTTCATACGCGCCGCGCGCGCGTACAAATCTCAGATTTCGATACGCGCGCTTTGGCCCTTTTCGTGTATCTCTACGCTTCCTCCATCGCCTTCATCGCGGGGTCAAAATGCAGCGTGCACGCGGTTGCCGCCTGAATGTCGTCCTTACTGTAATCCGGATGCAGCTCCGTAACCCAGATGCCGTCCTCTCTGACCTCCATAACGCCCATTTCCGTAATAATTTTGGAAACGCATTTTTCGGCAGTCAGTGGAAGCGTGCATTTTTTTAAAATCTTCGGTGCGCCCTTTTGCGTGTGCAGCATCACGATGATAACTTCCGGGCAGCCGGAGCACAAATCCATCGCGCCGCCCATGCCGGCAACCTTTTTACCCGGCACGATCCAGTTCGCGAGATCTCCGTTTTCGGCCACCTCCATCGCGCCCAAAACCGTCGCGCGAACATGTCCGCCGCGCACCAGCCCGAAGGATTCCGCGGTGTCGAAGAACTTCACGCTCGGAATCGTCGTCACATAGGTGCCGCCGGAGTTGATGATATCCACATCCGGATTTTCGGTCGCGATCGCGTCGATGCCCGCGAAGCCGTTTTCTGAATGGAAGGTTACGGTAACACCCTCGGGAATATAATCCGCCACCTGCGTCGGAAGCCCGATCCCGAGGTTCGCGAATTCGCCGTCCTTAAATTCTTTTGCGCATCTTCTTGCGATTCTTTCTTTTAAATCTGCCATCTCTGTTCTCCTTCCACAATACCGTCTACCAAAACGCCTGCCACCTGGAAGATGTCCGGATTCACTTCTCCGATTTCTACGAGTTTTTCGGGCGCGATGATGGTGCAGGTTGACGCGCCGGCCATCACGTAGTTAAAATTCTTGGTTGCCTTCGCGCACATATAGTTTCCGAAACGGTCGGCAACAGATGGCCGCAGGAAGGAATAGTCCGCATGTAACGGAAGTTCCAGCAGAAACTTTCTTCCTCCTATCTCCAACACTTTCTTTGGTCTGCCCAGTTCATCCGGTTCCTCCTCCATCGGTGTTCCGATTCCGGTTGAGGTCAGCACGCCGCCGAGTCCGTAAGCCGCGGCTCGAATCTTTTCTGCGAGCGTTCCCTGCGGCACCAGCGTATAACGAAGTGTGCCTTCTGCGATCTGCTCATTGATCTTCGGATTGACCCCGATATGAGAGGCGATCAGATGATCCACCATGTGATGCTCCAAAAGCTTCCCAACGCCTCTTGCCGTTTTCCCTGCGAAATTTCCAGCAGGCTGTCCTGCGTCCAGACCTCCATCGTTAGCGATGACCGTCAGATGCTTCACGCCCTTTTCCACGAGCGCGTCCATCAAGATTTCGGGAGATCCTGTCGCCAAAAATCCGCCGACCATGATGGTCATACCGTCTCTCACATCCGCGACTGCCTGCTCTAATGTCATGATTTTATTAACCATATCATGTTCCTCTCTTCCATACATCTACAGTTTCTTTAACATACCCCGAAGCTTCCCAGGATAATAATCGCGATAACCGCGATCGTCGGAATGATAACGGTACACATACCGATGTTCAAGTAGCATTCCTTATGCGTCATGCCCGTAGCCATCAGCAGCGTAATAACAGCGCCGTTATGCGGCAGCGTATCCAGTCCTCCGCAAGCAACGGAAGCAACTCTGTGCAGCACCTCGTAGCTGATGCCGGACGCGTCGGCCGCGGCCTTGAACGAATCCGCGAAGGTCGCGAGCGCGATGGATAATCCACCGGACGCGGAGCCCGTTACACCTGCCATGACCGAGGAAGCGATGGCTTCACCGATCAGCGGGTTAGAAGAAATACTCAGTAAGCCCGCCGCCAAAAGCGCGTAAGCAGGAAGTGTCTTGATAACGTTTCCGTAACCTACCTCGGAAGCGGTATTCATGATTGCCAACAGGGAGCTGTTCGCGCCTTCCTTGAGAGATTCCACGATTCCCTTTTCAAATCTGCTGCGGTTTAGAACAACAGTCAGCAGGATACCGACCACCAACGCGATAACCAGCGCCCAGGTTCCGCCTACCGCGCTGTAGGTCGTATTGTATTTTTCCTCCAGGTAAGCGTGCTCCATCCCCGGAAGCACAAACTTCGAAAGGATCAGGTTCAGCACCAGCACCGCAAGAATCGGCGTGATGGCGATTGCGAAAGGCGGAAGCTTTGAAATATCAATATCCGCGAGATTTTCATTCGGATGATCTCCGTAGCCTTCTCCGGCCTCCTTTGCTTTTTTCAATCTCAATGTCAGCCAGAACATACCGCCCAGCAGCATGATCAGCGCCGCGACAATACCGAGCACCGGCGCTGCGAAAGTATCCGTACCGAAGTAAGCCATCGGAATCGTGTTCTGAATCTGCGGCGTACCCGGAATCGCGGTCATCGTGAAGGTGAACGCGCCGAGTGCGATAGCCGGCGGAAGCAGCCGTTTCGGAATATCAGTTTCTCTGAACAGCGCCGCGCCGATCGGATAGATGGCGAAGGCCGCTACAAAGAGCGAAACACCGCCGTAAGTGATGATCGCGCACGAAAGCACAACAGCCCAGAGTTCCTTGCCTCGTCCCGCCTTCGCGACAATCGTTTCCGCGATGGATTTCGCGCAGCCCGAAAGGTCCATCACCTTGCCGAATACCGCGCCGAGCAGGAATATCGGGAAATTGGCCTTTACATACGATGCCAGATTCGGCATATATGTTTCTGTATAGATGGCCATCATGTGGAAGTCTCCACCCTCAAAGATTACAAATACGGACGCGATCAACGCCAGTATCGGCGCGATCAAGATAACAGACCAGCCCTTATAGGCCAGCATGATAAGTAAGATTAAGGAAATAATTACACCAATTACACCAATCATCTCGTCTCCTCCTTTTTTTATTATGTAGGAAATATCGCATAGCGGTATTTCCGGAATAACGACAAAAGCACCTTGCAAAGCGGCGCTCATGGGTGAGCGCCATGTGCGCATAGAAATCTCTGATTTCGTTATGCGCACTTTTGTCCTTTAGATAGGAACTATCGCCTGCGATGTTCCCGCACGATCAACAAAAGCACCTTGCGGCGCGGCGCGCATCCACGAGCGTCCCTACGCGCGCGGAAATTGCATCGCAAACAGTCTCTTCGACAACAAGTTCCACGCGCCTATCCACGAGCGCCCTACGCGCGCGGAAATTTCCGTTTTCGTTGCGTGCGCTTTTGTCCGCGTGCTCGTGAATCGCTCAGTCAGCGCGGCATCAGCCTGCCGTCCAGCCGCCGTCAATGGTAAACGCGGTTCCCGTGATATTTGCTGCCGCGTCGGAGCAAAGGAATTTTACTGCCTCCGCGATGGTTTCCGGCTCCAGCATGGTTTTGATCGCCGCCTTTTGCAGCATAATCTTGCTGACGACTTCTTCCTTGCTGATTCCGTGGTTCTGCGCCTGCGCTTCAATCTGATTATCCACCAGCGGCGTTCTGACATAAGCCGGACAGATGGAATTAACCGTAATGCCGCAAGGGCCTCCCTCTAACGCCGCGGTCTTGGTAAGTCCCATCAGACCGTGTTTCGCGGATACATAAGCGGATTTGAATTCCGAGGCGACCAGGCCATGGATAGAATTCAAATTGATGACGCGTCCCCAACCATTCTGTCTCATAGAAGGCCATGCGTATTTCGTCAAAAGGAACGGCGCGGTAAGCATGAGGGAGATCATGAAGTCCCAGCGTTCCTCCGGAAAATCCTCCACCGACGCGACGTTTTGAATTCCGGCGACATTGACCAGAATATCAATTCTTCCGTGCTGCTTCATCGTATAATCGGCCAATTCCCGACAACCCTCTCTCTTGCTGAGGTCAACCGCAAGCGCGTCTGCGCCGATTTTCGCGGAAACAGCCTCGAGCTGCGTTTCGTTGATGTCCGCAAGCACAACGCGCGCGCCTTCCTTAGCCAGCATTTCCGCGGTTGCCAGACCGATGCCGCTGGCAGCCCCTGTTACAATCGCAACTTTGTCTTTTAACATAATTTCCTCCTCCTCGCGGATTTCGTCTTTGACCGGTCGTCCTACCGCAATTTAAGATTTTTTTCACAACTGTGTTCTGCTATCATCATAGCGCAAAGATTGTGCCAAGTTTTTTTGCTTCATCGCGAACGTTGAAACTTCAAGCTTTCCTTGCGTCGTCCCTTTTTGGGGAGAAATAAAAAAAGCAGTTTTGCGCCAAAAACGTCCAAAACTGTAAGCCTTCCCGAACATTTTCAAAAAAATCCACAAAAAAAGCGTGCGGATTTCTTTACAGCTTCTCTCACGCGTTCACGTTTTCTGTAAGAATACCCGCACACCCGTTGTTTCGTTACCTTTTCGCAGGGGTTCAGATTTCATATTTCATCATTTTTTCATATAAAGTTGTTCTGCTGATTCCCAGTTCATTGGCAGCCTTCGCTTTACAGTTCCGGCAGCGCAGAAGCGCGTCCTTGATGGCGTCCTTCTCCGTATTTTCCATAAGTTCTTTCAGCGGCATCACTGTCTGCGAAACCATACTGCCCGTAATCCGCTCCGGCAGATTTTTCGCCTTGATTTTTTCACCCGCATCCGTAAAGTTGATCGCGCGCTCCAAAACATTTTCTAATTCCCGTACATTTCCCGGCCAATCGTAACGGAGCAGATGATCCATCGCCTCGCGCGAAATTTCGATGGCTCCCAGGCTCTCCTTTTTTGAAATTTTGCTGAGGATCATCTGGATGAGCAGCGGAAGATCCTCCTTGCGTTCCCGCAGCAAAGGCAGATGTAAGGTCACAACGTTCAAACGGTAATACAAATCTGAGCGGAACTCGCCCTTCTTTACCATCTGATAGAGATTCCGGTTGGTCGCCGCCACAACCCGCACATTGACCTTTTCTCTCACGTTGGAACCGACACGCTGAATCTCTCTGTCCTGCAGGACACGCAGCAATCTGACCTGCATAGGAAGCGGCAGCTCTCCGATTTCATCCAAAAATATGGTGCCCCCATGCGCCGCGGGGAAAAGTCCGATCTTGCCGCCCTTCCGCGCGCCCGTAAACGCGCCCTCTTCATAGCCGAACAGCTCCGATTCAATCAGCTGCTCCGGTATACTGCCGCAGTTCACACAGACAAACGGCGCTTTTCTGCGCATGCTGCCCGCGTGAATGCTGTGCGCGAACAGCTCCTTGCCTGTGCCGCTTTCGCCCATGATCAAAACATTGGAATTGGTTTTCGCGACCTTTCTGACGGAATCCTTGAGATCCTGCATAATACTGCAGTCCCCGATGATATCATCCACTGTGTACTTCGCGGTATTGATTTTCTCAAAGGTTCTCTTGTACATGTTCAGCTCCATCTCGATGCTGCTCAGTTTGTCGTGCAGCATGTGAAGCTCTCTGGTATTGCGCACCAAAACGCGCCCATACGCGCCGATCACCATTCCGTTTTTTCGGATTGGAATTCGGGTGGCAATCATCTTTTCGCCATGGATATCCTGTGTCTCTCCCGTTTCCGGAACGCCTGTCTTGACCACAATGTCCATTCTCGTGTTCTCAATGACCTCGGTAACATGCCGCCCGATGGCGTTCTGGACCTGAATCCCCAAAAAGTCGCCATAAGCCTGCGACATGTTTTCTATGTATCCGTTTTTGTTGACCACTACGATCAGTTCATCCGGCGCGGCCAGCATGGTCTCGAGCAAGCTCGCCTCATCGATTTTTGGGAACCTTTTTCGCTTTTCCATAACACCCTCTCCCTCGTATCGCGGTCACCCGCGCGCAAAAGTTCTCTTTCGGTTTCAACGGTCGTTTGCAGTTTCATGCTTTCGTCAATTTTCTATTCAATTCTCAACGGTTAACGATTCTTCATGCGGCGGTCAATATCCCGCTTCGCGTCCCGCTTGGCGATATCCTCACGCTTGTCGTAATTCTTCTTGCCGCGCGCCAGTCCGATCTCCACCTTTGCCAGCCCGTCCTCGTTTATGTACATCTTGAGCGGCACGATCGTCAAGCCTTTGAGCGTCGTCTGCCCGATGAGCTTGCGGATCTCCTGCTTGTGCAGCAGCAGTTTGCGGTCGCGCAGCGGGTCGGCGTTAAAGCGATTGCCCTGCTCGTACGGACTGATATTCATACCGTAAAGCATCATCTCACCGTCCTTGATGCGCGCGTAGCTCTCCTTGATGCTGACCTTGCCCTGCCGCACCGACTTGATCTCGGTCCCCGTCAGCACAATGCCCGCCTCATACGTTTCCTCTATAAAATAGTCGTGGTAGGCTTTTTTGTTATTCGCCACCAGCTTGCGTTCCTTCTTGCCCATAGTCCTTCCCCTTCTTTTTCTTCTTTCCTTCGCTTGCAAAACAGCTTCTGCCCGTTCTCTCAGCCTTCTTGAGAAAATCTCTCCTGCCCGCGCTTCCTGCCTGCTTGAGAAAATCCCTTCTGCCCGCGCTTCCTGCCTGCTTGAGAAAATCTCTTCTGCCCGCCTTTTGATCCGCTTGCCAAACGCTACGCGTCAATCGATCCCGATCGCCGTTCCAACCACATACTCTGCCGGAATCAGCTGCACACTGTCCCGCACCAGATCCGCGTCACAGCCGACCTTGATCCAGCCATCCCGGACGCCCACCACGCGCCGCAGCGGGTACCGCGCACCGTCGATCTCGTAATACGGCGCTTCGTAGAGCACCAGATCGCCAACCGCGAGATTGTCTTTTTTCCATTTACTTACCAATACATAATCGCCCGGTTCCAGTGTCGGCAGCATATCGCTGCCCTCCACACGCACCAGCGCGAAGCTGCAAAAGAGGCCGGCAGCGAGCCCTGTGCCCAAAACCGCCGCCAAAAGCCGCAGCAGCCATTTTCCCATATTCTTATCCTCTCCGCGTCACCGGCAGGGCATTACGCAGATGTCTCACAAACTACGCGCTGTGCGGTTTGCGTCATGGCTGCATCTGCCGTACCTGCGTTCTTTCACATTTCACCGCGCGTTCTGCGAAGTTTTGCGATCTGTTATGATTCGTAGTCCACGCCCTTGAATGTCTTGATGGTGTTGAATGGATAGAGTCTGACGATGACCTTGCCGACGATGGTCGACTGCTCGATGGTGCCAACCCGCGGCGAACGGCTGTCCTCGCTGCATTCGCGGTTGTCGCCCATTACAAAGAGCTGTCCCTCCGGTACGGTGACCGCGTCCATTTCTCCGGAGATCGCTTCGCCCGGCAGATAGTCCTCCTGCAGCATCTGCCCGTCGATATAGACCTCGCCGCCCTTGATCTCGATGGTCTCTCCCGGCAGCGCGATGATGCGCTTGATCAGGTTCTTCGGCTTTTCGTTTTCATCCAAAAGCTCCGATTTGAATACGATGACATCTCCGCGCTGCGGATCGCCGAATAGCCGATACGCCTGCCTGCTCGTAATCAGATAATCCCCCGCATGGAAATTCGGTTCCATGGACTGCTGCTGCACGATGATCGGCTTAAAAAACGCCAGAATTACGGCCGCGATAACGACAGCCAGCAAAATGTCTTTGACCCACTCCATGATTTCCTTCATTTTTTCTCTATCTCCTCTTTATCATTTCCAAAAATACTTGTTTTGATTCGTGCGAAATCAGGCGGCAGCTCCGCGGTGATCGTCTTGCCTGCCAGATAGGACAGCAGCCCGCTGCCACCCGCTGCCTCTGCTTCCGACTGCGCTTCCGGCCCGGTACCGCTTGGCAGTTCTGCAGTCTTTGCTCCCTGCGCTTCCGATCCTGCACCGTTTGGCAGTTCTGCAGCCCCCGCTGTCCGCACTTTCGCTCCTGCGCCGTCCGGTGCTTTCAGTGCCTGCTGTGTGAACACCAGCTTGTACGCATGCAGCAGCTGCGTGGACAGACCGAAGCGGTCCTGCACGAAGCGATTGTATGCGCGGTCGCCGTATTTGATGTCACCGATGACCGGGAATCCCGCCTGCGCCAGATGTGCGCGAATCTGGTGCGTCCTGCCGGTGATGATTTCCACCTCGACCAGCGTAAACCACCGCCCTTGATACTGCGCGCTGCATATCGGTCTAACCACGGTTTCCATGATCTTTCCCTCGTCGGCGTCCTCCGCGAGCACGCGTACCGTATTTTTCGCTTCGTTCTTCGTCATCTTGGCGCGCATGCGCATGGATTTTTCCAACTTGCCGCAGACAATCGTCAGATACAGCTTGCGTACCGCGTCCTTGGTACGGATCATCTGATTCAGCTCCTGCAATGCCGGTGCATGCTTGCCGAAGATCACCAGACCGGTCGTATTGCGGTCCAGCCGATTGGCAGGTGCCGGCGTAAAGGTCTTTTCCAGCCGCGGCTGATAGGCTCCGGTCTGGATCAGATAGTCCACCACCTGATTGGCAAGGTGATTCTTCTTTTCCGTATGATCGCCGTGCGTCAAAAGCCCAAACGGCTTTTCGCACACTAAGATATTTTCATCCTCATAGGCAATCCGGAACTGGCGCTTCGCCTTGACGTGTTTTTTCACTGTCTGCAGCGCCTTCGCATCCTCCTCCGAGAGGTAGATCGTCAGCTCGTCACCCGCCGCCAGCATCGTATCTTCCTTCTGCCGCTTACCGTTGACCTTGACATCCTTGCGGATCAGTTTATAGATGTGACTGAGCGGCGCCCGGTCAAAATATTTTTTCAAAAAGCGGTCCAGCCGCTGGTTTCCCTGGTTTTCTGTAATGGTAATTTTAATCATGCGTCTATTATACACTAAAATCACTTGAGAAAAAAGTCTAAATCTGCTAAAATATATAGGTACCCTGTGCATAAGCGCACGCGCGATGATCTGCAGTGCCCGGCACAAGGACTGACACACAAGGCAAAAAGGGCTCGTCCGGGCAGCGATGCCTGCAGGCATGGGATAGCATGGACAAGCATGGAGGGGATTATGAAAAAGTTCAAAGATTTTTTATACGATAAAAATGATATTTTGATTGCTGTTTTGATTTTAGTTGTGGCGGCTTCCATCATCGCCTGGCGAATGGACGTCATCCTGCAGTATCCAAAGCAGCTCATCCATAACGATAAGCAGATCGAAACGCCGACGGTCGACCCGTCCAAAACCGATGATACGTCCAAGGGGGATAACAAGGACGATGCAAACAAGGACGGCGATGCCGCGACCGGAAACGGCAGTGACGCGAATACCGGAAGCAACGGCGGAGATGATGCGAACAACGGTACAGACACGCAAGGCACCGCAGAGCTTTGGGCTGCAGGCGCATTGACCAGAGACGTCGAGGTTGATGTCACAGGCAATACCGCGACTGCCGCGATCCAGTGCCTCGTCGATGCAGGTCTCTTCAAGGACTACGCAGAGTACAAGCAGATCTGCACCCAGTCCGGCCTTGACGATGAAAAAGTCAAGGGCGGTACCTTCACCTTTGAGAAAGGCTCCACCAAGGCAGATATCGCCAAAAAAATGAACTGGAGTTAAACTTTTGCGCTCCAAAAAACACATTAGAAACACCCGCGGGCGGCACTTGCCGCCCGTTTTCTTTTGCCCTTTGCCGACACGGTTTGACATATTTCGACATTTCTTTCGTGTATAATACAACTTACCATATTTTTCAATTAAATGCTTCACAGATTCTTTATTGACATTGCATAAATTAAGTAATACACTGATAGGAGAACCTATGAAAGGGAAAGAACTTGTCAAACTGCTCAGAAAAAACGGTTGGGAAATCGACCGCATCCATGGCAGTCATTATATAATGAAAAAAGGAAGTCGAACAGAAATCATACCGGTCCACAATACAGATCTGCCAGTGGGCCTGCTCAATGCGATCAAAAAACGAACCGGAATAGAATAGTTGCGTAAAAGAAGGGAGGATAAAAAATGTTAAAAGTATATCCTGCAATTTTTCATCAGGAAGATGCTTATTGGGTGGAATTTCCTGATTTAGAGGGCTGCAATGCCTGCGGTGCGACCCTTGCGGAAACGATGGAGGCTGCGCAAGAGGCGCTTGGGCTGTATTTAACCAGTCTGATCGAGCGGGGGATCCCTCTGCCGGAGCCGTCCACACTGACACAGTGCCGCACAGCTGACACATTCGCAAGCTATGTCACTACAAACCTTGATCCGTACTATCGCAATGTCAAAGCCGTACGAAAGACGGTCTCCATTCCGGCTTGGCTCGCAGATGAGGCAGAACGAAAAAATCTCAGTCTCTCGAAAATTTTACAAGATGGGTTAAAAACTGCACTTGAACTATGACATCACCGAATAATCTTTAAAAACAGAATCACATGCGGCTGTCGCGTTGTTTCAGATGTACCAATCATCATGCGCCAGCCGCGTTTTCTTTTGCCGCGGCGCGTCACGTGCCTATTCGCCCAGCATGTTCAGGATCCGCTGCAGGCGCTGCCGCTGCAGCCCTTTCATCATCGGCATCAGACTCTTGACCAATGCTTTCTGCTGGGCGGGGCCGATATTGTTCGCGGCCAGCTGGCTTTGCAGCCGCGCAAGCTCCTGCATGAGTTCGGCGTCGCTCTTGCCCTCCAGTCTGCGGATCATATCCTGACCGGCTCCCGCACTGCCGATCCCAAGCTGCTGCGCGATCTCCCGCGCCATCGTTTCATTGATATCCATAGTTTCTCTCCTTTCCATGCTCGTGCCTACGCTCATCGTGCAGATCGTTCCCTCGAGCCCGCGTTTGATTTTCTCTGCACGCTGCCGGACCTTGCATCTTCGCGAGGCGGTCCGCGCCGGAAACCCCGCGCCCTGTCTCTCTGAGGAGTCGGTTCTGCCAAGCGTTCACACTCTGTAATCAATTTATGCACCAAGCGCGCAAAATTTTCATATGATAACCAAGAAATCGTTTTTGCCTGACCCAATCATCTAAATTGAAATGAAGAGGTACATCTTTATGAACCGAAATTCCGATATTCTCATCCTGCTTCTGCTGCTGGCGCTGCTTGCCGAACTGCGCCAAACCGAAGCGGGCGCGTACGCGCAGACTTGGCCGGACCCGAACGTATCGCCCGCGTTTTCGCAGACCTCTGCACCGACATCTTTTTACGGACGTCCCGGACGCTTGCGCATGCCGGAGCCTGCGCGCCTGATCGGCGATTTTCATCGCATGACAGAAGTGATGGGCAAGGTCGATCATCTCGGACAAATGGCTGTCAATCCGCCAAAACTGCCGGAACCCGCAGACCTCATCAACACCTCTGCCCTGCCGGACCTCAGCAGCATGGCAGAAATGCTCGGCCCGCTGCTCGGAAGATTCGGAAACGGAAACGCAGAGAACTAAGGCGCGCAGGCGGCATTCCCCAAAGAAAAGACAAACGCCCAAAGCGCAAGATTTTCCTGAGAAACGGGACTCTCCCGCAGAGCGGATATTTTCTCACGATTTTGCGAAGAAACTGCAATTCAGACTTTTTTTTCAGACTTTTATGCGCTATAATGGAAGCAGGATTGCAGGCGGCGCGCGGCAAATACGCCCGCTGCCGGAACAGCACAAGTAGAAACAGAATAAAAACTTTCAGGAGGAAACTATGGCACTCGTAACAACCAAAGACATGTTTGCCAAGGCGCTGACGTCGGACTACGCCATCGGCGCATTTAATGTCAATAATATGGAAATCATTCAGGGCATCGTGGAGGCGGCAAAGCTCGAACAGTCTCCGCTGATCCTGCAGGTATCCGCAGGCGCGCGCAAATACGCCAAACCCGCTTACCTTTTGAAGCTCGTGGAAGCAGCCATCCTCGATACCGGACTGGATATCGCGCTGCATCTGGATCACGGCGAAGATTTTGACATCTGCAAGAAGTGTGTGGACGACGGCTTTACCTCCGTCATGATCGACGGCTCCAAGCACGAATTTGAAGAAAACATCCGCATCACCAAGGAGGTCGTCGAATACGCGCACGCGCACGGCGTGGTCGTTGAAGCCGAGCTGGGCAAGCTGGCAGGCGTGGAGGACAACATCAAGGTTGACGCGCGTTCCGCGACCTTCACCGACCCGGATGAAGCCGCGGAATTCGTCGAGAGAACCGGCGTAGACTCGCTGGCGATTGCCATCGGCACCAGCCACGGCGCGTACAAATTCAAGGGTGAGCCGTATCTGGACTTTGAACGTCTCAAAACCATCCACAAGCTGATCCCGCACACTCCGCTCGTGCTGCATGGAGCCTCGACGGTTCTCAAGGAATTCGTCGATAAATGCAATCAGTACGGCGGCAATATCCCGGGCGCGCAGGGTGTGCCGGAGGCCATGATCACTGAAGCTGCCAAATACGGCATCTGCAAGGTCAACATCGACACTGATCTGCGTCTTGCCATGACCGCGGAGGTCCGCAAATTCATCGCCGAAAATCCGGCGGAATTCGACCCGCGCAAATACCTCGGACCGGGCAGAGATGCCATTCAGGCCATGGTACAGCACAAGATCAAAAACGTGCTGAACGCATCGAATACGCTGTAAACAAAAATGTAATGCAGGAAGGGCTGCGATGTGCGGCGACAGCATCAGCTGCTGTCGGTCACGCATCCGGCCCTTTTCTTTTCACGGATACCCATTTCATGTTTTTTTATCATCATTTACTGTACGCACCCGACAAATCGGCTGGCTGCGTCGTATAAAAGATAGGAGGTGGCTTGCATGCCGAAGTCGTTTCTGCATACAAGCGAAGATTTCGAGGCATTTTACCGGCGGCATGTGCAGGCGATCTATCGCGTCTGTTACGCGTTTATGAAAAATCCGCAGGACGCAGAGGATTGCACCGAAGACGTGTTTGTCCGCGCCATGACGATCGAGGTCGTCTTTGAAAATGAGCGGCATGAACGCGCCTGGCTCACGACTACGGCGATGAACCTTTGCAAGGACAGGCTCAAAAGCTGGTGGAAGCAAAAAGTCGTACCGATGCCGGCATCGTCTGAACACGACGATGCCGATGGCAGCCGCAGTGTGACCGGTTATGAAGATGCCGCTGCAGGCTGCAGCGCTGCCCCGCCGCCGCCCAGCCTGACCGGAGGTGGCAGCCCTAACGCCGGCGGCGCGGTCAATACTGTCGGTGTTTCCGCACACTTTGATACGCCGGAAGCAGCACTGGAGCGGCAGCTCCTGCGTGCGCAGATCCTGTCGCTGCCAGAAAAATACAAGGAAGTCGTCTGGCTCTATTACTATGACGGCTACCAAACGGACGAAATCGCGTCGATGCTGCACCGGCCCGCATCGACGATCCGCAACCAACTGCGCGACGCGCGCAGCAAACTCAAAGAATTGTTGGGAGGTGAAGATACATGAACAAAGACACGGACAGAAACCAACAGGCCATGCCGGAATCCGCGGATTTTGACCTGCTCGCACAGGATGCCGATCCCGAGATCGCGGCAGCCATCCAAGCCGCACTTACCGAAATCGAGCCGGAGCCCGGCGCCGAAACACGTATGTATCAGAATATCCTCAAAAAAGCCGCCGCGCAGGGCGCGATTCATCGATTATAATATA
This sequence comes from uncultured Eubacteriales bacterium, assembly GCA_900551415.1. Lineage (GTDB taxonomy): Bacteria > Bacillota > Clostridia > Peptostreptococcales > Anaerovoracaceae > CAG-238. The sequence goes on along the minus strand of URWB01000042.1, from coordinate 2,424 downwards.
AGGAAGCGAATAATGTGCCGCCGAAGCCGCGGATTCCGCGCCTGCCGCACCGACGGCAAACCAAACGTTCGACTTTTCGGCTGCGGACCTGACATTTACTGCCGCAGGCAACGCCCAAGATCAGCAAACTGCTCCGGACGCAGGCAGCATTGAAAAACCGCAAACCGCACTGCCCGCCGTCACGCCGATCCGCAGTGCTCGCAACCGCAAGTGGCGGCGTTATCTGAGCCTCGCCGCCTGCCTGGTGCTCATCGTGACCGCAGGCCTGACCCTGCCGCAAGTGCTTCCGAGCGGCGCGGACAATGTCCCCGGCGGCAGTTCGGACATCCACAACCCGGAAGGAAATAATCCGCCGACCCTTACCGGATCCCCGTTTGTCGATGTAGATGGTCCGGAAGATTTTGCGGACCTAAAGCTTTCAATCACAGCCCCGGAGGGTGCATCGGAGGTTTCCTACTGCATCGCTTATGAAACCACCGCGCGCGTTGACTTCACGTTGGACGGTCATGCCTACACCTACCTCGCTGCGTGTACCGATGACGACATCTCCGGCATCGATGGGGAAGCGCAGGACAGCCGTACCCTCACGCTGCCAAGCGCAAACGGCAGCGAGACCGACGTTGTGCTGGAACGACTCCGCCTCACAATCCCGGACGCTTCCTCGGCTGCTGACATCCCCGACACCTGGCGCGCTTCCTGGCAGACAACCGGCGTTTCCTATTGCCTGCTGAACGAAGACGGCGCTGCTGAAGCTACTGTCTGCGCGCTGCTGAAGACCCTCGCAGCGCAAACAGCCTGACACAGGCCTTGCATGCGGCAGCGGTTCTCACACCTCCCGACATACAAACTGCCGTCAAGAGAGCAGTATGTATAGTCTTACAGTACCTTCGGTTGACAAAGGCACACACGGTTTGCAAAGGCTTCTTTGCTTCTGTGCTTTGTTGTCTTCGCTCACCGTAGCACCACTACGCCTCGCTCATCCGCCTTGCACAGAGGCAAATATTCTCTCTGCAAACTTCCTTTGGAACCTGGCGGCTTGAAATTTCGGCGCAGGCAAGGCCGCAGGACGAAGTCCTACTGGACGTAGGTCAAGGACGAGAACGCAGCATGCGTTGCAATTTCGATCCGTCCGGGCGCGTGTGCTCTTGTCAACCGAAGGTATACTTTTTCAAAAGCATCGCGGCATCTCATACGGCATCTTATGTGCTGTATGAGATGCCTTTTTTCGTTGTGCGTTCTGCAGTTTGTTCTCGCTCCCGGTGCATCAAAAAAAATAAATTTTTTTTATTTTCCCCCGACATTTCTCGATCCTGCCTCGTCTGAATATATGGAACGGCGCGGACAGGTCAGCGATTGCAGGGCTGTGCGTACGACGGCCACCTGCCCGCCGCCGGATTTCCGGATAAAAAACAAATCGAAATTAAGATAAGGAGAATCCAAAAATGAAAAAGAAATTATTGATTTCCATGCTGAGTTTATCCCTCTTTGCGACCACCGCTTTCGGCGCATCCTGCTTTGCTTATGCAAACACGACGGATTCAGAGGACAACGCACCGCTGGTCATTGCTCCGGCTCCGGCACAGTATCAGGAAGTGCAAGGCGCGCAGGATATAGATGATGTACTTGAGATTGCTGCGTTTGCTGCCAAAAGCACGACCGCCAAAACAGTAAGTAAGAGCACGAGCGCCAAGACTGCATCCAAGACAAGCTCTGCCACCAAGTCTACGACCGCCAAGGCTGCTAGCACCAAAAAGAACCCGACCGCAAAGCAGGTGCTCAAATCCCTCAAAAAGAGCCTCGGCAAAAGCTACACCAGCGACCAGAAGGAAACCAAGGAACGTCTGGAATCCTACTGGGGTCTGGACATGAAAAAGGTCGTCAACTGGGCGGCGGAGACCAACTCCAACTCCATGCAATCTGACTGCACCATCGTGCTTAAAGTCAAAAAAGGCTATGCCAAGAAAGCAGCCGCAAAGCTCCAGAATGGCTATGAGCAGATCCTCAGCTATAACCGGATGTACAATATGGATACCCAGCGCGTGCTGCAGGCGCGCCTGTATGTGAACGGAAACTATATAGCATTGATCATCGAAGGCCAACAACCGGACTACAATGACAGTGCCGAAGCACAGGCAAAATTCGCGGCGAAAGAAGGCAAGAAAATCGACAAGGCCTGGAAAAAAATCTTCGGCAGCGCGAAGAATAAGATCAAGATCCCGAAAGACGACGACAGGCAAAAGGGTTTTGATATGAGCGAGCTTGCAGACTCTGCGCAATAACCATCAAAAGGGGTCCTTCCGATATGATATTTTCCAGTTTGACATTTTTACAAGGTTTCCTGCCGCTGTGCCTGCTGATCTATTTCCTCGTACCGCGGCAGCGCAAAAATCTCGTTCTGCTGCTGGCGAGCCTGTTCTTCTATTC
>URWB01000041.1 GCA_900551415.1 uncultured Eubacteriales bacterium | reverse complement strand
GACTGGTCCGGCTGGCCATCCCCGAAGCGCTATTTCCAATCGTGCAGGTCGGTGTTCCGGAAGCGACCTGTATCGAACGTAACCTTTCGAATTTGGACCTCGCAGCCTACGATGCGATCTGCGCAGGTCCCGGATTGGGAGAAGGGGAAGAAAGCATCGCACTGATTACGAAACTTTTGGAAGAATACGAAAAAACATTGCTCATAGACGCGGATGGTCTGAACCTTATCGCGCATCAGAATTTATTCCCGCTGCTTTTGCAGCGACAGGAACGATTCCCGTCGCGAACGATTTTGACGCCGCATATGGGAGAAGCGAAACGACTTTTGGGTGACGCGTGGACAGAGGCTGCCTGTGCGCGGATGCAGCAGCCTGCCCGCGCGAGCAGTGGCGCGGCAGCGCGTGGGAAAGCAGCGGAAACGGATTGCCGCGAGACTTCGAAGCTCGACACGCGGCTTGTTCGAACACAAGCGCAGCCGCAATTTTATGACAGTCAAGCGCGGATGCGCGTCGCGGAGGCTTTGGTCGAGAAGACCGGAGCCATTGTCGTCCTGAAAGGCGCGGGCACGATAGTAGCCGCGCGGGGCAGAAAGGCATATACTAATACCACAGGGAACCCGGGCATGGCAACCGGAGGCTCCGGCGATACGCTCTCCGGCATTATCACAGGGCTCGCGGGACAGCGGCTGCAAGCAGCAGCTTACGCGCCGGATGATGCGCGCGCAAGCGACCTCGCGAAAGGGGACGTCTCAAAAGCATCGGCAAAGCACGATGTGAACGCGGCGCAGCCTGCCCGCGCGGAAGCAAATTCCACGCGCACAGGCGGAAGCGCCGGCAGCCATGCCGATGATGCTGAAGCCGCGCCGCCAAATCCAGACGCGCGCATGAGCGCCTGGGACGCGGCAATCTGCGGCGTATATATTCATGGCCTCGCGGGAGACCTGGCAGCGCAGGAGCTGGGAGAATACGGCGTGACAGCCGGAGATCTGGCACAATATACGGCATACGCGATCAAGCGTATCTGCGGCGTGTAGCGCGCCGCGGCAAAGCGCGGCGCAGGAGAGCAAGCGCCGGCAGTAAAAACTTTTTTAAGACGCGGCATGCAAAGACAGCGGCAAAGCCTGACTATACGAGATTTTCGCGAGGCAGTGCGCTAAAGCCTGACTATGCGAGATTTTCACGAGGCAATGCGCTAAAGCCTGACTATGCGAGATTTTCACGAGGCAATGCGGCAAAACCCGATGGCGGGAGATTTCCTGAGCTATCTGCGCGAAACACAATACGAAAAATGATATAGTTTCCACAAAAGTTTCAAACACGGACAAAACACCAAAGAGGATTTGAGAGAGGAGTGTTGGACTTGATCGTAAAGAAGGGGGATCTTTATTTTGCGGATCTGAGTCCTGTGGTAGGCTCTGAACAAGGGGGAGTAAGACCTGTACTGGTGGTACAGAACGATGTGGGAAACAAATACAGCCCGACCATTATCGTGGCAGCCGTTACTTCTCAGACAGGCAAGGCAAAACTGCCGACACATGTGGAATTACAGGCCACACAGGGAGGACTCAGCAAAAACTCGGTCGTACTTTTGGAACAGCTCCGAACGATCGACAAGCAAAGGCTGAAAGAAAGGATCGGAAGCCTGGGCAGCGAGAAACTGCCGATTGTAGACGAAGCGCTCAGCGTCAGTCTGGGCATCGCCGACCTTGTGCAAAATCGCTGATAAACAATCGTTCATGATTTTGGGAAAGCCGCCGCGAGGCATAGGCGAAGATTCGCGCCGCAAAACATATCGGCGCGGCAAACGACCGGCGGCGGGTGCCGACCAGGTACTCGCCGCGAGGCTCGACGGCGGTTTTCCTGTCACAATATATTTTACGGAGGAAAAACATGGATTTTAAACACTACGAGGAGATTGCTTCTCGTGTCCGCGCGGACATCGTGAAAGCAGTACATAAGGCAGGCTCCGGTCACCTGGGCGGATCCCTTTCGGCCGCTGACATCGTGACCGCGCTGTATTTTAAGGAGATGCGCATTGACCCGCAGCATCCGCGGATGGAGGGCAGAGACAAATTTATCCTGTCCAAGGGGCATGCCGGTCCGGTGCAGTATGCGGCGCTGGCGGAGAGAGGCTATTTCCCGGTTGAGGATATGATGAGCCTGCGCAAGCTGGGCAGCCACTTCCAGGGACATCCGAACCGCGACAAGGTGGCGGGCATCGAGATGTCCACAGGCTCTTTAGGCCAGGGATTTTCGGTCGCTGTCGGCATGGCGATGGCAGGCAAGCTGGACGAAGCCGCCGGCAAAGCATCCGGCAGAGTGTATGCGCTGCTCGGTGATGGCGAACTGCAGGAGGGGCTTGTCTGGGAGGCGGCGATGGCTGCCGCGCACTACAAGCTGGACAACCTCTGCGCGATCGTGGACTGGAACGGTCTGCAGATCGACGGTAAAAACGAGGATGTCATGACAGTCGCGCCGATCGATGAAAAATTCCGGGCGTTCGGCTTCCATACCATTTCGATTGACGGCCATGACTTCGGGCAGATTTTCGCGGCCTTTGACGAAGCGCGCGCCTGCAAGGGCAAGCCGACCGTTATCATCGCAAAAACCCACAAGGGACGCGGCGTTTCTTTCATGGAAGACCAGGCAGGCTGGCATGGCAAGGCGCCGAATGAAGAAGAAGCAAAGCAGGCAGTAGCAGAACTCGGAGGTGAATGGTAATGGCAGAGATCAAAGCAGAAAAAATGGCAACGCGTCAGGCTTATGGCAAGACGCTGGTGGAGCTGGGCAAGACCACACCGAATCTGGTCGTCATGGACGCGGATCTCTCCAAATCTACGATGACCGCGGAGTTCGGCAAGGCATATCCGGAGCGCTTCTTTAATATGGGTATCGCGGAGCAGAATCTGTACGGCACGGCCTGCGGTCTGGCTCTCTCAGGAAAAGTTGTCTGCGCGAGTACGTTCGCGATGTTCGCGGCAGGCAGAGCGTTTGAGATCATCCGCAACTCCATCGGCTATACCCATGCAAACGTCAAAATCTGCGCGACCCACGCGGGCATTACGGTCGGCGAGGACGGTGCGAGCCACCAGACCTTTGAGGATATTGCCTTGATGCGCACGATTCCTGGCATGACGGTGCTGAACCCGTCCGACGGCGTATCCGCGCGCGCTTTGATCAAACAGGCAGTCGCGTTTGACGGTCCGGCTTATATTCGTCTCGGTCGCGCGGCGGTGCCGACCTTCTATACGGAGGAAATGGCGGCGAAGCTGGAGATCGGTAAGGGCGTCTGTCTGCGCACCGGCGACAAAAAAGACGGCAAGCCTGCTGACGCGACGGTCATCGCCACCGGCATCATGGTCAACGAGGCGATGTTAGCCGCAGAGGAACTGGCCGCAAACGGTATCGAAGTCCGGGTGATCGATATGCATACCATCAAGCCGCTGGACGCGGACATCATCTACCGCGCAGCTCGTGAAACCGGCGCGATCGTAACCGCAGAGGAGCATTCTGTGATCGGCGGTCTTGGCTCCGCGGTCGCGGAAGTAACAGCGACCCACTATCCGGTCAAGATGGCGATGGTCGGTCAGCAGGACACCTTCGGCGAATCCGGCAAACCGGACGAGCTCAAGGCCAAATACGGCATGACCGCCGCTGACATCGTGCGCGCGGTGAAACTGCTTATAGAAGCGTAAGCAAACGGCGCGATTACTACCGCGCGCCCACTACCGCGCGCTACTATCACGCGCCCACTACCGCGTGCCCACTACCACGAGCTACTACCGCGAACTACTACTGCGAGCTACTATCACGCGCCCACTACCACAAGCTACTATCACGCGCCCACTACCGCGTGCCCACTACCACGCGTCGAAGCAGAGTTCATGGCGACACCGACAATCGCCCCGCATCTGTCATTGCGTGCCGAAGCAGCTCGTAGCGACACCGACAATCGCCTCGCATCTGTCATTGCGTGCCGAAGCAGTTCGTGGCGATACCGACAATCGCCCCGCATCTGCCCGACCTTATACGAAAAAAGAAGCCTGTAATCTAATTCCCGGAGATATTCTTCACCGCGCTTTGCGTGCCTGCAGAGATCACCGAGGAATCAGACACAGGCTTTTTGCATAGTCTTATGGAAGTGTGCGGTGAACTTGCTCACAAAACCGGGCGCGGACCTTCTGCGCGAGAGTTTGTATCGTTCCGCCCGCTTCCATCTCATGCGCCATCCCTTCAACCTCATGTGCCATCCCTCGCACGCAGCCACCATCCCTCGCACGCAGCCACCATCCCTCACACGCAGCCACCATCCCCTCACATGGTGCTCCACAAGGTTTTTGTCCCACTTTTGCTTCTTTTTTACGAAAAGATGTAACGCAACTTTTCTTAGGACGGTTACCTTTTGCACTTTTTTCCATTTAGCATGTATAAACTGTATTAGAATCCAAGAATAGTACGGAAAAAATGTGGATAAAAACAAATCTTGCCATGCGAAGAAAATTCCAGTAAAATTTTATCGCCAGCATAGGTTTTTTTGCTGACAATAGTACATCTTTTTGGACTTTTCCTGCAAAAGTGGGAACTTTGGGCTGAGATACCGCCCACGCCTGCAGGGAACTTTGCGCTGAGGTACCGCCCGCGCCTGCGGCAAGGCTGGTGTCAGGCAGAACGGTCAGGTCGGTTTCAGCGACAACATACGGATAGGTAATGATGCGGGAAACGCTTTCTCCCGCGGCAGGTTCCTCAAAACGCGCGGTGACGAGCATGTTAGAGCCGCCGTCCTCCATCTTTTGAAGACGAATATCCTCGATGGCAAGATCATACCCCGCGGTTGGTTTCTCTCCGCGCGTCACGACTACATAGACCTTGCCGTTCACCAGGCAGCCAAGCGCGCGTTCCAATTCACGGTATTCCGGAATGACGTCCGTTTCGATTGTTTGTGGGATCTCGTCTTTTTTTAGCTGTGTGAAAGTGACTGTCCGCGCGCCGAAAAAGCGTTCCGGCAGACCCGTACTGACAGCTCCGAAAATCAGAATAGCGAGCAGAAGCACTGCCGCGCTGCCGAAAATTGTTTTTTTTGAAGGCTTGTGAAAAAAACTGCCTTCGCCTCTGGTTCGCGTTTCCGCGTGAGATGTTTTTTCTGCCATAGATGCTTTCCTCCGCACTTTGAGATGTTTGTAGCATTTTATGCGAAGTGATCGCGGAATATGTCGGTTGAAACGGCGTCTTCGTCAAAAGGCGCGCCAGCCTCGGAAGTTTCAAGAAAATTGTACACAAAAAACAACGTAAAAGAAAGAAAAATGTTAAGAAAACCAAAAAAATGCCTAAAAGCAGTTGACAAGCTATAAAAATCGGTGTAGAATGCGCTATGTTGGGTTGCGAAGAAAGTGTTAAAAAGCTCGCGAAAATCGGGTGTCGCAGACCACACATTACACGCCAAAGGCTGAGTACCTCGGTGCGAAAATCAAGGAACGTATGCCGCAAAGAGCGTATCGTAATAAAAATTCAAGAGAGAAAAACTCAAACAATCATTTCCACGACGGATTATGCCTGATGGAAGCGAAAGGAATGGATAGAAAGATGAAATTATATGAAGAAGCGCTGCAAATGCAGGACGAGATTGTCGCGCTTCGCAGAGAAATCCACAGACATCCGGAGATCGGACGCAAGGAATTCCGCACCTCAAAGCTGATTCGAGAAAAGCTCGCGGAGTTTGGTGTCGATGAGATCCAGTCACCGGTGCCGACCGCGGTCATCGGTTTGATTCATGGAGGCAAGGGCACAGGCAGATGTGTCGCGCTTCGCGCGGATATCGACGCCTTGCCGGTCACAGAAGAGACCGGACTGCCGTACAGCAGTGAAGAGGCCGGTATGATGCACGCCTGCGGACATGATATGCATGTTGCCATGCTGCTGGGAACCGCCAAGCTGCTCTGCGCGCACAAAAATGAATTCGCGGGAACCGTCAAGCTGATCTTCCAGCACAGCGAGGACACACTGCCGGGCGGTGCGAGAGAACTCGTGGAGGTCGGCGCTTTGCAAAACCCTCACGTTGACGCGATCTTCGGCATGCATGTGTTTCCGGATGAGGAAGTCGGTAAAATCGGCTTTCACGCAGGGCCTTTGACCACATCGGTGGATCTTTACGACGTGACGGTCAAAGGAAAAGGCGGACACGGCTCTACCCCGCATTTGACCAAGGACCCGGTTCTGGCGGCTTGTCAGGCGGTCGTGTTGCTGCAGCAAATTCCGGCACGCTATGTAGACCCGCTGGAAACTGTAATTTTTCCTGTATGCAGCATCCACAGCGGCGACGCGCCGAATGTCATTCCGAACGAAGCGAAATTCAGCGGCATCGCGAGATCGTACCTTGACACGATTCGTGAGGATGTGACGAAGCAGGTCTTTGACATCGCGGCGGGCCTCGAAAAGATTTCCGGATGCGAATTTGACATCAACCATTACGAAGGCTATCCGGCCTGCTATAACGATGAGGCACTGACTGCACTGGCAGAGGATGCTGTCAGAGAAGCGCTCGGCGAAGAACGAATCCTTCAGCTTGAAAAACCACTCTCCTTCAGCGAAGACTTCAGTTATTATACGAAGATGACCGATACGCCGGGTTGCTACATGATGCTGCACGCGGGACACGAAGGACCGCTGGTGGCGCTGCATAATCCGAAATGCGCAGTCAGAGAGGAAGCTATGCCTTACGGCATGACCGCCATGACAGCGGCCGCACTGAAGTATCTGGGCAGCGCAGTAGGCTGAGGCAAGAGATTGTCTGTCGGATAAACGCGCGGCGATGCTGGCGCAGGCTGAGGCAAGCACGCGTCAGTGCGCAAGCTAATGATGCCTAATATTCGCACGGGGCTTTTTGGCAGGCTGAGGTAAGCGCGCAAGCGTGCAAGGACAGCTTCGGCTGCGCATCATACTCATCAGCGGCAGGCTGCGGTAAGCGCGCGCATACGTGCAAAACCGGCCATGTGTAGGGGGATTCTCCCCTTGACCGCCAGAGCAGGCGCGCATGCGTCACGCTCACATAACTTTGCTGATCGGACAGAACCTTTTTCGCAATGATATCTAAAAAATCATCCACCAAAAAACCAAAAGGTCTGTCTGTCACCGAAGGCGCGAAAGGATAGCGCTTTTGCGCCGGGCTATAGAAAAGTACTTACAACTAAAACGAAAGAGAGGAAAAACCGCTATGTATAACTTTGTACTTGCATTTGTAATCTGTGCCGTTGTTTACATCATCGGCGAGGTGGTCGCGACTGTGACCAAGGCATGGGTTCCGTCCGTATTCGTCACCGCGGTGGTACTGCTGATCGGATACTGGACTGTTATCCCAAAAACAGTAGTCAGTGATTCTGTACTGATTCCGTTCGGAAGCAGTATCGGTATTTATCTGTTGATTACCCACATGGGTACTGTCATCAGTTTGAAACAGCTCAAGGAACAGTGGAGAACCATTGTCGTTTGTCTGGCAGGACTTGCCGGCATGATGGTACTCGGCTATTTCGTCGGCAGTCTGGTTATGGACAAAGACCTCATCATCGCAGGTCTTCCGCCGCTGACAGGTGGTATTATCGCCGCGACGATGATGCAGACCGCAGCGCAAAACGCGGGACTGGAGCTGGCAGCGGTATTCGCAATCGCGATGTACTGTATTCAGGGCTTTATCGGCTATCCGCTGACCGCGATCTGCCTGCAGTCCTATGGCAAGAAGCTTGTCAAGGGCCTGCGTGACGGCTCCATCGTCATTACCGAGCAGGACAGAATTGAAATGGCAAACGCGGGCATGACCGCTGTGCCGACAGACGATGGCAAGAAAAAACTGCTTCCGCCGGTTCCGGCAAAATACAATACCCCTGTGATGATGCTCTTGAAGCTCGGTATCGTAGCATGGCTCGCGAGCCTGATGGGCACTGTGTCCTTCCCGGTCATCGGCACCATCAGCGGCGCGATTTGGGCATTGATATTCGGTGTTATCTTCACCACCATCGGTTTCCTGGATTCCAATTTGCTGAACAGAGCGAACTCCTTCCAGATCACGATGTTCGCACTGATGATGTACGTATTCGACGGACTCAAGGACTGCACACCGGAGATGCTGAAGCAGATCATCGGACCAATGCTGATCCTCATCGTCATCGGCGTTGCCGGCATGGCCTTGTTCTCATTCATCATCGCGAAGATATTAAAGATGTCCTTCCCGCTGGCGTTTGCGAACGGTCTGACCGCTTTATACGGCTTCCCATGTGACGCAATCATCACAGAGTCCACCTGCAACGGCGTCGGACAGACGGAAGAAGAGAGAAAATACCTGCTGAGCAAGATGTTCCCGTCCATGGTTGTCGGCGGCTTCATCACAGTAACGATTACTTCTGTATTTATCGCAGGCGCATTTGCGAAATTACTCTAAGAAAACAACCTGTGCCCGTCTGCACCTGCAGGCGGGTGCTTTTTCGGTTCCGCGGGCGGGCGGATACTTCCCGATGCAGACTGCCTGCTTTCACAGGATACACACTTGCCCGCAGGACATAAATTTGATAAATTTGATATAGTTGAGATAAAAGCGGGAAATCCGAACAAAATACATATAGAAAAGGAGATTCGACAATGAAAGACGTTTGGGAACTGGCGAAAGCCAATGAAGCGTATATCATAGACAGAAGAAGATATTACCACGCGCATCCGGAGCCATCCATGCAGGAGGTAGAAACCACCAAGGCCATCGCGAAGGATTTGGAAGCGCTGGGAATCGAGTATAAGACGTTTCCGGATCATACGGGCGTGCTCGGCGTTATCCGCGGCGGCAAGCCGGGCAAGGGTATCATGCTGCGCGCGGATATCGACGGGCTTTCGGGGGTACACGAAGCAACGGGGCTGCCGTTTGCCAGCCAGAATCCTGATTGCATGCACGCCTGCGGACACGACACGCATATCAGTGTCCTGCTCGGCGCGGCGAAAATCTTAAATGAAATCAAGCATGAACTCTGCGGCACCATCAACCTCTGCTTCGAACCGGCCGAAGAAACCCTGCAGGGCGCATCTCTGATGATCAAGGACGGCTGTCTGGACGGCATGGATGCCTGCTTCGGCATGCACACCTGGTCCGCGGGCACCAGCGGCAAGGCAAGCTTCATGAAGGGGAATATCATGGCCGCGGGCGGAAAGTTCACCGTAAGGGTCAAGGGCTATGCGTCACACGGCGCACGTCCGCAGGACGGACATGACGCCATTATCGCGGCCTGCAGCATCGCGATGAATCTGCAGACCTATGTATCCCGCAGAAACGACCCGCTGAATCCATTGGTTTTAACCATCGGCACCATCCATGGCGGTGCGCGCTGGAATGTCATCGCGAATGAGGTCGTGATGGAAGGCACGCTGCGCACCTTTGACGCGGAGGTTCGAAAAAATCTCAAAAGAGATCTCAGCCAGATCGTCGAGAATACCGGCAAGGCGCTTGGCGTAGAAGCGACGCTGGAATATGAAGAAATGTGGCCGCCGACAATCAATGCCGACGATGAGATGCTCTCCATCAGCCGCAACGCGGCCGTCAAGTTGTTCGGCGAGGATGCGCTGGAAGAACAGCCGCCGACGATGGGCGGAGAATCTTTCTCCCTCTATTTGGAACGCATTCCGGGCACATACGGCTTCATGGGCAGCCGCGACGAGGTACATTGTTATGGCAACCACAATGAAAAATTCGATATTGATGAGAGCATCTTAAAGCGCAGCGTAGCACTGTTCGTACAGGTGACTGTCGATTTCCTGAACAAGAACGCGTAAGGTCAAAAGCGCGCATCACGAAATCGAAGCTTTCTATGTGCGGCATGCGGAGGCGCATGGCAAAACAAGAAGAATAGAGATAAAAGAGAGGGACAAGAAGATGAACATTGCAGAAGCAGCGCGAAAATACGCTGATTACACGATTGAAATGAGAAGATATTTCCACAAGTATCCGGAGCTGAGTTTGCAGGAGGAGAATACCGCGAAGAAGATCCGCGAAGAACTGACCAAAATGGGCATTCCATTTGTCACAATGGCGAACTACGGCACCGTTGCCACCATCGGCGGTAAAAAGCCGGGCAAATGCGTGCTGCTGCGCGCGGATATGGACGCGCTGGCGGTACAGGAGGAAAACGATTTTGACTACGCTTCCACAAAGCCGGGCGTCATGCACGCCTGCGGACACGACAGCCACAGCGCGATGCTGCTCGGCTGCGCGAAGATTCTCAAGGATATGGAGGATGAAATCAACGGAACGGTTCGTCTGTGTTTCCAGCTTTCCGAGGAAAACGGACAAGGCGCAAAACTGATGATCAAGGAAGGACTGCTGGACGGTGTCGATGCCTGCTTTGCGGCCCATGTATGGGCAAACGTGGACAGCGGCTATGTTGCCGTCGCGCCGGGACCTGTGATGGCAGGCGCCAGCCTGTTTGAAATCGAAATCAAGGGAAAAGGCAGCCATGGTTCCGCGCCGCATCAGGGCATCGATGCCCTGACGACCGGCTGCGCGGTGGTCGAAGAACTGCAAAAAATTATTAGCCGCGAGATTGACCCGCAGGACGCGGCGGTGATCTCCGTCGGCTCTTTCCAAAGCGGTACGGGCTGGAACATTATCGCGGACTCCGCCAAACTGGTCGGCACGACACGCTGCTTCTCCAGAGAAGTCAACGCTATGCTGCCGGAGGCGATGGAGCGCGTCGTCAAAAATGTTTGTGAGGCGCACCGCTGTGAAGGGAAGCTGATCTATACCCCGATCGTAGATCCGACCATCAATGATGAAAAGATGGCGAAGATCGCGCAGGGTTCGGTTGCGAAGATCTTTGGCGAAAACAGGATCCAATACATGAAGCCGACGACCGGAGGCGAGGATTTTTCGGAAATGATGCGTGAGATTCCGGGCGCGATTTGCATGATAGGCGTGCGCAATCCGGAGATTGACGGCGTTTACGCGAACCATCACGGCAAGTTCAAGGTAGACGAGGAGCAGATGGTCAAGGGCGCGGGACTGTACGCGCAAATGGCGGTAGATTATCTGAATCAGTAAGATTTTCCAGGGAGCGCTCTGTGAAAATTACCCGAAACAGGTAGAAATCAGACGAAAAAAATGCTATAATGGTACTTACCTGTGGGTAGGTACCATTTTTCTTTGCCACAAGCGCAGAGAGGAGAAAACGTATATGACAACAAACAAAAAACGATGGGGAGACCGCAGAGATGCTGTATGGCTGCGCGATTTGGACGCGCTGCACGTGTTCATGCCGTATCTCTATCCGAACCGTGCCGATAACGAGGCGTTTATCAGCGAAACCATCGATCTTGAGAATATCGACCGCTATCTTGCAGAGAAGAATGCCGCGCTGCCGGATGGCGAAGAACCGTATAAACTGTTTTATCTGTTACTGTCGGCGCTGGTCAAGACGATCACCCTCAGACCGAAGATGAACCGTTTCATCAAAGGGGGCAGAGTATATCAAAGAGATAAGCTGTCTTTGGCTTTTGTGGTCAAAAAGCAGTTTCGTGATGACGCGCACGAGGCGCTGGCCTTCATCGAGTTTGATGAAAAAACGACTATCGATGATGTACGCAGGAAGCTGGCGGCAGAGATTCACGAATGCCGTAGCGATAAGATTGACAACTCGACGGCGGGAATGGATATGCTTGGCAGGCTGCCGCGGCCGGTCCTGCGTCTGGTGATGTGGGTGCTGCACCGGCTGGACTACTATGGCCGCGTGCCATACAGCCTTATCAAGACGGATCCGAATTACGCGACCTGCTTTATTACCAATCTCGGTTCGATCGGTCTCAAAGCAGGCTATCACCATCTGTCCAACTGGGGTACGAACTCCATCTTTGTGGTAATCGGAGAAAAAAAGCTGCAGCCGCATTGGGAAGCGGACGGTACGGTGACAATGCATGAGACGCTGCAGCTGGGGCTGACACTCGATGAAAGAATCGCGGACGGCTATTATTATTCCAAAACCGTCAAGCTTTTAAAATATCTGCTGCAAAATCCGCGGCTTTTGGAAGTACCGGCAAACGAGGAGGTGGACTATGGAACAATTTGAAAACCTGCATGTGAAGACGCCGTGGGTCAAGAATCTCGGCGGCGTCCCCGCGCATTTGGAATATTACCGAGGCAGCATGTATGACAAGGTCGCGGAGATCGCGGTCAACTATCCGAATTATATCGCTTATGATTTTATGGGCGGCAAGATCCGCTACAAGGACTTTATCCGCAAGGTCGATGAATGTGCCAGAGCCCTGGCTGCCATCGGTGTCAAGGCGGGCGAGAGCGTAACGATCTGTATGCCGAACGCGCCGCAGGCGGTCATCATGTTCTATGCCGTCAACAAGGTCGGCGCGATTGCCAATATGGTACATCCGCTGTCCAGTGAATCCGAAATTGAATTCTGCTTGCGCGAGTCGGCCAGTGTGGTCTGCCTCACGCTCGATCAGTTCTACGGCAAGTTTGCTAATATCCGCGGCAAGGTGCAGCTGCGAAGTCTGATTCTGACCAGCATCAAGGACGCGCTCAGCCCGATCAAACGCAAGGGTTATTATCTAGCGGAGGGCCGCAAGGTGAAGAAGGTTCCCGTCAATGCCGAAATTGTCTGGTGGGAAAAATTTCTGCGTGACGGCACGGACTATCACGGTCCATATCATGTGGTGCGCGAGGCGGGCGATCCTGCGGCGATCCTTTACAGCGGCGGCACGACCGGAACGATGAAAGGGATCCTGCTTTCAAATCTGAATTTCAACGCGCTCGGACAGCAGATCATCGCGACGAACCCGATGTTCAAGCCGGGGGACAAGATGCTGGCTGTCATGCCGATCTTCCATGGCTTCGGACTGGGCGTATGCATCCACTCCATGCTTTCGCAAGGGGGGCGCTGCCTGCTCATCCCGCGCTTCAATCCGCAGAGCTACGCGAAGCTGCTCAAAAAGCACAAGCCGAATTTCATCGCGGGTGTACCGACGCTCTACGAGGCGCTGCTGCGTCTCAAAACGCTCAAACATGTGGATCTTTCCTGCTTAAAAGGCGTTTTCAGCGGCGGAGATTCTTTGTCGATTGAGCTAAAAAAACGTTTCGACAAATTTCTCGCGGAGCACAACGCGACGATTCCGGTCAGAGAGGGTTATGGCACGACGGAGTGCGTGACCGCGAGCTGTCTGACACCGTCGCACTGGGCGAAAGAAGGCAGCATCGGACTGCCTTTCCCGGATACCTTCTATAAGATCGTCAAACCGGGTACTGAAGAGGAAGTGCCTTACGGCGAGGAAGGCGAGATCTGCCTGACCGGTCCGACGATGATGATGGAATACATCAACAATCCGGAGGAAACGGCGAACACTCTGCGCAGGCATCCGGATGGGCTGAAATGGCTGCATACCGGAGACCTTGGCATGATGGACGCGGACGGTTTCATCTACTTCCGCCAAAGGATCAAGCGCATGATCGTCACCAGCGGCTATAATGTTTATCCATCTCAGATTGAAAACGCGCTCGACGCGCACGAGCTGGTGCATATGAGCTGTGTGATCGGTGTGCCGGATCCATACAAGATGCAGAGGGTCGTGGCTTTCATCGTGCTGAAACCGGACGTCAAGATTCCGGAGGATGCGGCGCGCGAAATCCTGCTCGCTTATTGTGAGAAGCATGTCGCGAAATACGCGATGCCGAAGGAAATCCACTTCCGCGACAGTCTGCCCAAGACGCTGGTTGGCAAGGTGGCCTATCGGGTTTTGGAAGAGGAAGAAGCAAAGAATTACGCGTAAAAAAATACATAAAGAAAAGGGGAATATGATGAGGAAACAGAGAAAATGCAAAGTTTTGGCCTGTGTTTTGGCAGCGGTGATGGTCTTTGGCAGCACCTTCGCATCGGCCGAGACAACGGTATCCAGGTACACGGGGAGTACCTATACGCACAACGCGCAGTTTGACAACTGCGTCATCGTTGACGGGGTCGATGTATCGGCTTACCAGGAGACTATCGACTGGCAGGCGGCGAAGCGAAATGGCGTGGATTTTGCCATCATCCGCGTGGCCTATCGCGGCTACGGCGCGGCAGGAAACATGAATCCGGACAACTGCTTTGTGAAGCACATCGAAGGTGCCAAAGCAGCAGGCGTGATGGTCGGCGTCTATTTCTTTTCGCAGGCTTTGAATACGTTGGAGGCAAGAGCCGAGGCGCGCTACGCGCTTGAACTTTTGGGAAGTTACGACCTCGACCTGCCGATCTTCATGGATTATGAATTTTCGACTTCCTCCAAAGGCAGATTTACCAATGGCACGATCTCCAAGATCGAGGCAACCGAGAATGCCAGAGCCTTCTGCGATTACATCAGGGAAAACAGCCGCTTCGAGGCAGGCGTGTACGCAAATCTGAATTTTTTGAACAAGACGGTGGACGGCAGCCAGCTCAGCCAGCGCTATCCGATCTGGGTCGCACAGTATAATAAGCGCTGCGACTACGGCAACGCTTACGAATTCTGGCAGTATTCGTCCGGCGGCAACATAGCGGGCATGAGCGGCAGAGTGGACAGCAATGTATGGTATCTGAATCCTTATCCGGTGTCAACTTCTGCTTATTCTATGGTTGACGCACAGGCGTCTATCGTTGGAAGTTCCAGCTATACATATAGTAATGGACAGGCTTTCACGCCGCAGGTGAGTGTTTCACACAGTGGCCGTGCGCTGACGGAGGGGGTAGACTATAAGGTGCGTTATGTCGGCAATACGCAGGGCGGTACCGCCTACGCGATGGTCATCGGCATGGGCATGTATACGGACTACGCCCTGGTGCCGTTCACGATTGCGCCATCGCGCGATTTGAGTGGTTTTTCTGTCAAACAGCCGAAGAATCGCGTCTATACGGGTAAGGAAAACAAACCAGGCTCGATTACGGTGAAGGATGCTTCCGGCAAGACGCTGAAAAACGGCTTGGATTATACCTGGACGGTCAGCAACGCGGTAGAGGTCGGAACAGCGACGGTACATGTGCAGATGATGGGAAACTATGCCGGAACCTTAGAGACAACCTATCAGATCAAGAAGAGTGCGCAGAGCATCACCATCGGCAACCGCAAGACAGAAGTGCTGCTGGGGGATGCGCCGTTCAACCTGAACGCGGTCAGCCCCGCGGGCAGCGCACTCAGCTATAAATCAAGCAATCCGGAGGTTGCGTCGATTTCCGCGGATGGAACGGTTACCCCGAAGACTGTCGGAGAAACCACGATCACAGTCAAAGCGGCAGCTACAGCGGATTACAGTGCTGACTCCGAATCCTTCACGCTGAAGGTCAGAGGCGGCATACAGACGGTCACAACCGCTTACACGCGCTATACGCGCGATGTTGACGGCTCCGGCTTTAATCTCAAGGCGAAGACTGACGGGGACGGCAAGCTCAGCTATGCTTCGAGTGATCCGTCGATCGCGACGATCGACGAGACCGGACAGGTCAATTTGACCGGCGGTGCCGGCGTGGTGCAGTTCACCGTCACGGCAGCCGCGACCGCATTGTACGGCGAAGGACAGAAGATCGTAACGCTGACGGTCAACGATATCTCGGATGAACGACGTGAAGAAGAACTCGACGCGCTTGTGGAGGCTCTGCGCCTGAAGGCAAGCTCTGTCAAAACTTCGTCCGGCAGTGTCAAAGTTACCCTGCAGATCACAGAGGGCGACATCGATGCGATCAAGGAGCTGGGGTATACGGTGAAGTATAAATTCTTCCGTTCGACCTATTACAACAAGGGATACCAAGGCAAGATCAACGGCAGCGGTCTGACTTATGTCAATACTGCCGGTACAAAGGGGACGCGCTATTACTATAAGGCACGTGTGATGGTCTATGACGAGGACGGCAGTCTGGCAGCTTACAGCAAACTGCCGCAGTGCCGCTACGCTGCCAGAATCTGGAGCAAGACAAAATAAAAAACAAAAGGCGCCATAGAGGGTACTCCCCGCGCTGTGAAGCGGAGAGAGCTGAGCTTATGCGCGCGAAGAGAAAAGCCTGCGCAGCCTGCGGGCTTTTCGCTTATCCGAGGCAAGGAAAGGAAAATGTACGGATGAAAAGAGAATTTACAGGGTTTACAAAAAAAATTATATGCATTACAGTCATCCTGGCTGTTGGCTGCATTTCTTTCTTCGCGGTCGCGCCATGGGCAGAAAATCCTGCGAACTATCCCAAAACGATAGAAACGCTGGATTCGGTAGAGAATAAGGCCATCGTCATGACAGGAACCTCTATCGCGCTGGCAACCGCGGCGGCACTCGTGCCGGGAGACGCGACAACACCGATTGCGAACAAATTGGCAGATGTGGCAGGATACATGGTGATTGTATATGCGGCGATCGTCATAGAAAAATACCTGCTCGCCCTGACGGGTTCCCTCACCTTTAAGCTGCTGATTCCGTTTGCGCTTCTGCTGCTGCTTCTGCGTATCGCTGTGCCGGCGCTTGGAGAGAGAATCAATCTGAAGAGAATCGCGGCGAAATTCGTGATGATCGGCGTACTGTTGTGGGTGTTGGTGCCGACAAGCGCTACGGTGACGAACCTCATAAACAATACCTACGAGTTCCAATACGGTGAGGAAACCGCGGTAGAGGCAAGCGCGGCGGAAGCTGACAGCGAAACCGAAGACAGCGGCTTAGCCGAACAACAGGCAGAGAATCAAAACCAAAAGGAAGAGATCGCGGGGAGCGAGGAAGAAAGCTTTTCCTTCCATAAAATGTGGAATTCCATCGCGGAGAAAACAAGCGAAGCTGCCGATTCTGTCAAGACGAAAGCCTCCACGACCGTCGCGGGGTTTCAAGCTTCACTGAGTCACATGCTGGAGGGCGTGGCGGTCATGATCGTCACCACATGCGGCATTCCGCTCGGCGTGCTCTTTCTCTTTCTGTGGGTCATCAAAGCGCTGACAGGGATGAACGTGCCGATAAAAATGCCAAAGGCATCGAAGCTGCTCCCTACGCGCGGCGCGAAAGGAAGCAGCGGAGAAACAGAAGGTTGAGAAGCAGGCAGTGAAGCGGAGGACTGTGAAGAAGCAGACGGCGGAGAAGCAGGCAGCGGCGGAAAATCAAGCGTTCGAGCGGACGTCATTGGAAAAGCAGACAGCGGAGAAGCAGGCATTCGAGCGGACGTCATTGGAAAAGCAGACAGCGGAGAAGCAGGCGGCGGCAGAGAAGTGCAGAAGCGCACATAACGAAAGCGCACATAATGAAAAAGATATCTGAGATCATAGCTTCACGCAGCTGTTTTCCACATTGAGCCTGAACCCTATGTTTGTGCTCATGAATCACTTTTTTGTGCTCACGAATCACCCTTTTGCGCTCATGAATCACCTTTTTGCTCACGAATCACCTTTTGCGCTCATGAATCACCTTTTTACGCTCATGAATCACCATGCCGACATCTTCCACTGCGTTTGCGCCGCTTTTTGGATAAAAAAACGCCCAAAGATGTAACGTGGCAGACTTTGTCACAGAAGACGCCGGGGGAAGAGAAGACAGGATGCCTAAAAAGTGTTATAAACGACAAAGGGAATAAAAAAATATTGTTGTATAAAACAAATTAGAAGGATGAGGGGTGGAAGAATTCTCCACTTTGACCCGAAAAGCAGAGGGAGAGGCATTGAAGAAGGCGAAGTATTACATCTTTTTGCTCCTAAGTTAAGGAAATGGGAACTTTGACTTGTTCATGGCATAAGAAAAAAGAGCAAAAGTTTGCAAAACGGAACCTGCGATTCCTTTGCACACATGCCTGCCATTCATGGCAGGCGCTCCGCAAGGCGCTTATGTCGTGATTTT
>URWB01000040.1 GCA_900551415.1 uncultured Eubacteriales bacterium | reverse complement strand
GGTTACAGACTGTTTAGGACTATAGACGACAAGGTACGAGGTTGCGCTTAGGTTTCGACAACCCAACAACCGACAACTGAAATTTTTTTTAGAAATTCCCTAAAAAACCTTGACATTCACGGGTACCGGCAAAACTTATGCTGCTGCTTTTGCGATGAGAGAACTGGGATTTAAAAGAGTGCTTTTTGTCGTGCATAGAAAGCAAATCGCGAAACAGGCAAAAGCTTCTTTTGAACGTGTTTTTGGGAGTGGAATCAAGACGGGAATCTTATCCGGGAATGCGCGTGACTTTAACGCTGATTTTCTGTTCGCTACTGTACAAACTTTAAGTAAGCAGGAAAACTTAAAGGCTTTTTCGCGTGATTATTTCGAAGCGTGCATCTACGACGAAGCGCACCATACCAGCGCGGACAGTTACAAAAAAGTCATGGATTACTTTGAGCCCTCGTTTACACTTGGGATGACGGCAACACCGGATAAACGTGATGACAATATCGAAGGCAGAAACATCTATGAAATCCGTGGTCACACGTCCGGACGCGTTTTTTTCCCTCGTGATGCTTTTTTTGGCTCAAATTATGATTTGGATCAAGTCTTATGCAGCAAGACTATTTTCGCAAGCTCGTTGACAAGAAAACGAATGTTCAATATAATGAAGAAAACATCGCTGCGCGGAAAAAAGAAAGGATGGGACGATGGAACTGAACGGAAAAGACTATACCATACAGACGGTCATGCTGCTGACCATATTGGTTTTATTTTTTTTACAGTATGTCCTCTGCAAAAAAGCGAAGAATCCATGGATCCGCGCGATCCCTTTTTTAGCGCCGCTTGCGGCACTGATCGGAGCTGCGGCATGTGCGCTGTCACCGGCAGGCGGCTTTATGGATTTTCGTATGCTGGGAGCGCTTTTGTGCGGGATCTACGCGATCATCTGTCTGGTGCCGATCCTGATCGCGCGATTTGTTTATCGAAGAAAACACAGTAGGAGGATGGTAAGATGAATGCAAATTTTAGGATAAAGGATGCTGCATAAAATGGATGTTCTGCGAATTTTTGATAATAGTAATTTGGGAAGCTATTATAAAGCTATTATAAATTTCTTGTAAAATACGAGCCGGAATATAGAATCCGCGTTGGAGAAGATGAAGAAAAGGTCATCGAATTCGTTTCCAAAAAGCTTGCGAACGGAAAACGGATTCACGAGCTGCGGCTTTTGAAACGAATGCTGACCTATACACAAGGCGTTGCGTTGTTTCATGGGCTGCAGACAGATCTTGACCATGACTATGGTATTCACATGAATCAAAATCAAATGGAAAATATCGTAAACGTCATGACAAACAAATTTCCGTCCGGCGGAAACAGAGGCACTTACGCAGAGTGTGTTTTCTTGGAAAAGGACAAGGCAAACGAGCAAGATTATCGGACCGCAAAGTCGTTTGCGAAGATGCTGGAAAACGCGGAGTTTCGCGATATTTTAAAGGAGCTTGTGGAATTTGGAATCAGCCGCTACGAAAGAGATTTTTCGAACACTTATCGGAATACGAACTTTGTTTTGTATCAAAAGTATACTTATGAGGATGTTTGCAGGCTCTTGAATTGGGAAAGAAACGAAGTGCCGCTGAACATTGGCGGCTATAAGTTTGATAAAAAGACAAAAACTTTTCCGGTGTTCGATAGTATTTCGAAAGAGTTCTATTACTTGGGGAATATGCGCGCGAGCGGAAAATGCAGGGAATTTATAATGCCCAAAACGGACAAAAAAGCGGTCGAAATCGAGTGGCTGCTGGATGTTCCGGTACGTGAAGATATTTATGAATACATTGTCAATGCATAGAGGTGAAAAATGAAGACGATACGTGTGGTCGCCGCAGTCATAAAAGCGGTAAATGAAGCAGGAGTGCCTATGATTTTTGCGACGCAAAGAGGTTATGGAGAATTTAAGGGTGGTTGGGAATTCCCTGGCGGCAAGATTGAAGATGGCGAAACACCGCAGGAAGCGTTAAAACGTGAGATTATGGAAGAATTAGATACGGAAATCAAGGTGGGAGAATTGCTTGAGATTATCGAATATGATTATCCAACCTTCCATCTGTCGATGGATTGCTTCTGGGCAGAAATTGTTTCGGGTGATTTGATCCTCAAGGAACATGAAGCCGCAAAGTGGCTGACCATGGAAAGCTTAGATTCTGTGGATTGGCTGCCGGCGGATGTGAGACTGATCGAAACGATAAAAACATGCTGCGCCTAAAGCAGCCGCCATGAAAAACTGAATCACAGCACAGGTATGCTTAGAGCCCACTTTTTATTGGAAATTCGCAGTAAAGAAGCAGCTGACCGAGAGGTGCAGAAAAGCAGCATAAGGCCGGAGCGGGCAATCCTAATTGAATACGGTGTCAAATGGTGACGGGAAATTATCTTGCCGCTTTTGATGAAAAGACATGAATTTGAAGGGATTGTACAATGTCTTTCTCGACACATCTGTTCTGAATGGGGTAACCTCGTTCTTATTAGGGTATTCTACTGTATTCTCCACCTTCATGACTTTTGAAAAAGTTCCGCAGATGATCACAACCTTCTTGACAAGTGTATCCGACAGTCCGTACGTCGTCCTAATGTTCATCAATCTGGTGCTGCTCTTGATCGGATGTTTCCTGGATACAGTACCGGCGATTATTGTCATGGCGCCGATGCTGCTGCCTACCGTAGAAGCCATGCATATCAATCCGGTTCACTTCGGTGTTATCATGGCTGTAAATCTCGCGTTAGGCTTATGTTCGCCGCCGTATGGCTGCAACTTGTTCGTTGGCGCCGCTGTCGCGAAGATTAAGATGGAATCTATGTTCAAATATATCATTCCATATTTCATCACAGGTGTCATCGCCTTGCTGATTATTACCTATGTTCCGGCATTGTCACTGGCGTTTGTGCGTTAATTGACCAGGAAACCTTTCATATTTATATAAAGGACAGAAGTCCGCGTCAACCTCAGACTCTAAACTGAGATTGCGTCACGCGGACTTCTGTCCTTTGATTGCGGAGTGCGCGTCTGGCATGGCATGCGCACATGCTATGCTTCGATGCTGCGGATCAGGTTGATCATTTCAATCGCACTTTCCGCGCATTCGCTGCCCTTGTTTCCTGCCTTGGTTCCGGCACGTTCAATGGCCTGCTCGATATTTTCGGTGGTCAGCACGCCAAACATAACAGGAAGATTCTGGTTTAAAGATACCTGTGCGATACCCTTGGAAACCTCGCTGCAAACATAGTCATAGTGAGAAGTGTTCCCGCGGATAACTGCGCCGAGACAAATCAGGGCGTCATATTTACCCGTCTGTGCCATCTTGGAGGCGATGAGAGGAATTTCAAAAGCACCCGGAACCCAGGCTACGTCGATATCCTCCGGCTTTACATCGTGGCGCTGCAGGGTATCGATGGCTCCGGACAGGAGCTTGGAGGTGATAAACTCGTTAAAACGCGCGGCCACAATGCCGACTTTGGTGTTCTGTGATACCAATTTTCCTTCGTAAATGTTCATAATCGTTTCCTTTCTTGATTTTCGCGTATCGCGTAATGTGTAATGCTTGGTTTGTTTTATTTTCCTTCTGATTTCTTTTTTAGCGCGGCTAGAGCTTTGCCGCAAGTTAGTATTTTAACAGATGACCCATTTTTTCCTGTTTGGTCTTCAGATAGAAGAGGTCATGGGCATTAGCCGCGATCTGGATCGGCACTCGCTCGATGATGTCCATACCGTAGTCCGCAAGCTGGTAGACCTTGTCCGGATTATTCGTCAGAAGACGAAGTGTTTTTGCGCCAAGATCCTGCAAAATCTGTGCGCCGATGAAGTATTCGCGCAGATCTGCCGCAAAGCCGAGCGCCAGATTCGCTTCCAGCGTATCCATGCCGCGATCCTGCAGCTCGTACGCGCGCAGCTTGTTGATGAGACCGATCCCGCGGCCCTCCTGGCGCATATAAAGCAGAATCCCGCGACCCTCTGCGTTGATCTGCCGCATTGCCGCGGCAAACTGCTGTCCGCAGTCGCAGCGCTGGGAACCGAAGGCGTCACCGGTCAGACATTCCGAATGGACACGACAGAGCAGATTTTTGCCGTCGCCGATGTCGCCCTTGACCAGCGCGACATGATGCTCGCCGTTCAGCTTGTTAACATAGCCGTAGGCGGTGAAATCTCCGTACTGGGTCGGCATTTTCGTTTTGGCGACCAAGTCCACCAGTTTTTCGTGTTTTTTGCGGTAATCCTGCAGTGCTTTGATGGATATAAATTTAATATCATATTTTCGTGCCAGTTCTTTCAGTTCCGGCGTGCGCATCATGGTGCCGTCTTCCCGCATGATTTCGCAGCAAAGTCCGCATTCCTTCAGACCTGCCAGCCGCATCAGATCTACAGTGGCCTCTGTATGGCCGTTTCTTTCCAGAACGCCGTTTGGTTTCGCCAAAAGAGGGAACATATGCCCGGGACGGCGAAAATCATCGGCTCTGGCGTTTTCATTCACGCACATTCTTGCTGTATAGCCGCGTTCCTGTGCAGAGATTCCGGTGGTCGTGTCCACGTGGTCGATGGAAACGGTGAAAGCGGTGCAGTGATTATCCGTATTGTAATCCACCATCTGCGGCAGCTGCAATTTTTGGCAGTAATAGCTGCTCATCGGCATACAGATGAGCCCTTTGCCATGTACCGCCATAAAATTGACGTTTTCGGTGGTCGCGAATTCCGCGGCGCAGATGAAGTCCCCCTCGTTTTCACGATCCGGATCATCGGTACAGAGAATGATTTTACCCAGGCGAAGATCTTCTAATGCTTCTTCGATGGTGCTGAATTTGAAGTTATCCATATTGATTCGTCCTTTCTAAAATCCATATTTTTTAAGAAAATCCATGGTGATGGAACTGTCTTTTGTCTCAGGCTTTGTCGGTGCTTCGGCAGGGCGTAGAAGGTTTTCGACATATTTGCCGATCACATCGTTTTCTAAATTTACGATATCGCCGACCTTGCGCAGCGAAAGTGTCGTTTGCGCGGCAGTGTGCGGAATGATGGAAACGCTGAAATCCTGCGCTGTAACCTTCGCGACCGTCAGGCTGATGCCGTCTATGGTGATGGAGCCTTTTTCGATGATATATCGTAGCAGGGCAGGCGACGCGGAAATGGTATACCAGACGGCGATATCATCTTCGCGGATCTCGCGCACGGTACCGATGCCGTCGATGTGTCCGGACACGATATGACCGCCGAAGCGTCCGTTCGCCGCCATCGCGCGTTCCAGATTCACGCGGCTTCCCTGGCTGAGGTTTCCGAGAGCGGAGCGGCGCAGGCTTTCATGCATGACGTCTGCCGTAAAGTAGCCGCTGCCATGAGAGGTGACGGTGAGGCAGACGCCATTGACGGCAATGCTGTCTCCGTCCTGCACATCGGATAAAATCTTCGCGGCCTGTATGGTGAGACGCGAGCTGGCAGCACCGTGCTTTACAGCCTGTATCTGACCGATTTCTTCTATGATTCCGGTAAACATGGGGAAATCACCTCGCTTTCCAGTAAAATATCCTCGCCGAATCTTCGGATGGTCGGCGCGCTTAAGCGGACACAGTCTTCCGGATTCGGATAACCGATGCCGCCAATCGGGCCACGTGCAGTGTCGCCGCCCAAAAGCTTTGGCGCGAGGTAGGCTTGAAGCAGATGCACCTGTCCCGCGGAGAGGGCAGACCAGTTGAGACGGCTGCCGCCCTCGAGAAGGATACTGTCGATGCCCATGCTTCCCAGCTTTTCCATCAGCGACGGCAGGTGAAGATGACCATCCTCGTCCGTCGGTATGAAAAGAATCTGACAGCCCGCTTCCTGAAGCGTGGCCACTTTGGAGTCTGTCTCTGTTTGCGCATCCGGCGCTGAAGTATCGCGTATGCCGACAGCGAGGATTGTCGGAACTTCTCTCGCAGTCTTTACGATCTGCGCATCGAGGGGAATCTGTAAATGGGTATCCGCGATGATGCGCGTCGGGTTTTTGCCTTCAGGAATCCGGCAGGTGAGGAGCGGATCATCGGCGAGGACCGTTCCGATGCCTGCCATGATGGCGGTATAGCGATTGCGATCACGATGCACGTTTTGCCGCGCTGCTTCTCCGGTAATCCACCGCGAATTTCCGGTATAGGCGGCGATTTTACCATCCATGGTCATGGCGTATTTCATTACCACATAAGGCGTATGGTGAGCGATATAGTGGAAGAATACGCGATTCAGCCGGTCACACGACTCTTTTAGCACGCCGCTGCTGACCTCGATGCCAGCCTCACGTAGCTGCCGGATTCCTTTGCCTGCAACCAAGGGGTTGGGATCCTCAGAACCTATGACAACTCGCGCGATACCGGCTGCGATGAGCGCATCGGTACAAGGCGGCGTTTTGCCATGATGACAGCAGGGCTCCAGTGTTACGTAAATGGTCGCGCCTTTCGGGTTTTCTCCGCGCTTTTCGCAGTCAGCCAGCGCATTTCTCTCCGCGTGCAGACCGCCATAGCGCTCGTGCCAGCCTTCTCCGATTATCCTTCCGTTTTTTACGATGACCGCGCCAACCATCGGATTGGGGCTTACACGACCCACGCCTCTTTCCGCAAGGGAAAGGGCAAGTTCCATATATTTTTCGTCAGACATTTTGTTACCTCCTGACTGTTCCATCCCGCGGAGCAGGATAGAGCGTCATATCATACGCGTTTTTTATTATATAGGAAATATCGCTATGCGATATTTCCGGAATAATGACAAAAGCACCTTGCGAAGCGGCGCTCATGTGTGAGCGCCATGTGCGCATAGAAATCTCTGATTTTGTTATGCGCACTTTTGTCCGAAAATTTGCGGATCAAACGATATCGGAAGCCCCGGCGACGGAGCTTCTTTTCATTGATAAGCTGTCGCTGTTTTCCTTATTATAATAGGCTTATAGATGCGTCTCGTGCCGTTATAGGGAAAAAGAGAAAGGAGCCAAGCCTATGAACGTTACAGAAAGATTTTTGAATTATGTCGTCTATGATACCCAATCAAAAGAGAGCGATGTGATCCCGATTACCGTGCCCGAATCTCGGAACCGGAACCTTTAACCACCACGGTGTGACCGAATTCGCCAACATCCGGCAGATGAACCGGTGCGTGGAACTGATAAAAGATCTTTTGACCATTCAATAATTTTGAACAAGAAAATTTGTTCGTATTTTTTAAACATTTGTTCGCGAAATTGCTTGACATCGAACATTTATTCTGCTATATTATAGAAAAGAACAAATGTTTCGAAAGGGGTGGAAACCTAATGAAAAAGACTTATCGAATTGCGAACAGATTCAGATTTACCGTATTTGTAGTATTAACGATCATTGTGATCACCACGGCATTCAACTTTACGTTAGGTTTCAATACAGCTGACAGTTTGACCATTCAAAATTACGCTGATATCGAAGTTTCGTACGGAGATACTTTGTGGTCGATTGCGCAGACGTATATGCCGGCAAATATGGACACACGCGAAGCAGTCTACGGTCTATGTAAGCTGAACGACATCCGCGCGGATCAATTATATGCCGGCATGACAATCCAAGTCCCAATTTATAACGAATGATGGAAAAAAGCGGGTAACCTTGCATTTGCAAAGATTTTCTGCTTTTTCAACGTTTGGGAATAGGTATAGTTATATGCCATTTGCAAAAAAAGTCGCTTAAAACGCAAAATAGAGTCTCACTTTTTTACGCACATTTGTAACCGGTAACTGCGGACTGATCCCGGTAGTTCCATGCGAAAAAGACTGATATCATATAAATATAAAAATGGATTACTGCGGTCAGCTTATCAAAGTATGCAGCTGAAATGGCGTTTATGTTACATGGGCAGTCAATCGTTCATAACTATTCCCAAAATTATGATTTTAGGAATAGTTATAACAAGTACAAATAAGACCTATCCTGTCAATTGCTTTTATTCTCTTATCTCTTTTCGTTCTCTTTCTCATTTCCTTGTTGTGTCTGTTCTCAGTCTTTCGCCTTGTAAGTTATTTTTTTTCATGTTATAATACCTTAAAAGATATTTACGTATTTTTAAGATATTTTAGGAGTTTTATATGGAGATCATTTTAGCTGCAGCATTGCTTCCCGCAATCATTCTAATGATATATGTTTACAAACAAGATACGGTCGAAAAAGAACCTATCGGCCTATTGCTCGCCTTATTTGGTTTTGGTATGCTTTCCTGTATTCCGGCCAGCATTTTGGAGGAAGTCTTTACTGGCTTTCTTGATGCTTCTGCGCCGCAGGACAAAACAACCTACTATCTTATCATGTGTTTTGGCATTATCGCAATCGCCGAAGAAGGCTCCAAACTATTCTTCTTAAAACGCAAAACCTGGCGCGATCCAAACTTCAACTATACCTTTGACGGTCTTGTATACGCGGTATTCATCGGTTTAGGCTTCGCGGGATTGGAAAACATTCTGTATGTCATGAATTTTGGTTTTGGGGTTGTAATCTCCAGAGGTCTGTTAGCAATTCCCGGTCACTGTACCTTCGCGGTGTTTATGGGTCTCTTCTACTCTCGCTCAAAATTCTTTGATACCTATGGTAAGCGCGGCAGAGCCAAATTATCCATGTTTCTCGCCTTCTTTGTTCCGGTTTTATTACATGGATATTATGATTTCTGTCTGATGATGACAGACGATCGCCTCACCTACGCATTTTTGATCTTTGTCGTGATTGTTGATATTGCCGCATTTTTGACTGTGAAAAAACAATCTAAGGGCGATGATTACATATAAGTCATTCACGATTCTTCCCTCTTCCTGTTATCCACGCCTTCAAAAGAACAACGGCCAGTGAAAGACCGTTGTTCTTTTTTGGATATATTGATATGTTTTATTTTGTCCTGTGCGTGCTTCGTTTTACGCGCTTAGATTCTACAAAGCGTATTACGCGCCAATTGACATCGTCTTGCTCAGTTTTTGCCACTGGGTCTTGAATCCAAGGCCTTTGTACAGGCTGGTAACCTTTACATATTCCACACCGTTTTTCTTTACGGTTGGAAGTGTTATGGATTTTTCCTTATAAGTGATTTTTGCTTTATTTTTTCCGCTTCCCTTTACGGTTGCGCTCAGCGCGTTGGTCATATCCTTTAACGGCGCGTATAATACGCCTTCTTCAAGATATGGCTTCTGGTTGAAGGTTACCGGTACACCCTGGAAGGAAACCATCGGTGTTTTGCTGTTTCTCTGATAAGTAACCTTGCCGCCTAAAACGGTAGTAAGAGCCTGGATGTTCATGAGTTCCCAATCAGGACAAGTCATGACGTCTCTGTCGATTACAACGAAGTCCGCAAGTTTGCCTGCTTCGAGGGAGCCTTTGATATTTTCACCGAACATCGAGTATGCGCCCCAGATGGTAAAGCTTCTGACAGCTTCTTCTCTGGTCATACACTGTTCCGGATACCAACCGCCCTCCGGATAACCTGCTCTGGTCGTTCTCGTAACCGCCGCGTAGAGTCCGTGGTATGGGTTCAAAAGCTCAACTTGAGAGTCGGAACCGTTTGGAAGAATACCGCCCAGATCGAGAATTGTTCTCCAAGCATAAGAGCTTTTGATACGTTCACTTCCCCATCTTTCTTCCGCAACCAAAAGATCGGAGGTCGCGTGGATGGACTGCATACAAGGAAGGATGCCAAGTTCTACCGTTCTCTTGATATCTTCAGGAGTGACGCACTGATAGTGCTCGATACGCAGTCTGTGGTCTCTAGGATTTGCCTTAATCGCTGCTTCGTACGCGTTGATGACCTGGTGGTTTGCCCCGTCACCAATTGCGTGGATGGAAACCTGATATCCGCGGTCATAGGCGGTTTTTACCAATTCATTGAGTTCTTCATCTGTATAGATATATTCTCCGAGTCTTCCCGGGGCGTCGCTGTATTCTTTTAGCATCGCGGCACTTCTTCCGCCCATGGAACCATCAGCGAACGTTTTGATACACATAACATCCAGCATATTGTTCAAAAGACCAAGCTGCGGCTCATTCTTCAAGACATACTGCATGCCATCGTCTTTCATACTGCTGACTCCGACTTCCGCATCGACTCTTACTTTCCATGTGCCGTCTTGAATCATCTCTTTATAAAGCTCGATATTCTTTGGAGACGTGCCTGCATCCATGATGCTGGTAAATCCATAAGAGACTAATTCTTTGGAGCACTCTTCGTAACTTTTTCTGACTTGTTCCTCTGTCTTTGGCGGAATAATACCGGAAATCGGATACATTGCGGTGTCCGTAAAGATACCGGTTGCCTCTCCGTTTTTATCGCGGTAAATATATCCGCCCTGTGGATTTGGTGTATCGTTGGTAATGCCGGCAAGTTCGATTGCTTTGCTGTTAACCCAGCAAACGTGTCCGCACGCTCTGGATAAATATACCGGGTTGTTTGGTGCGACAGCATCCAGATCTTCTTTGGTAGGAAAATCGTTGTCTCCTTCCCAAATCGTATTGATCCAGCCGGTTCCACGAATCCATTCGCCCGGTTTTGCTTTTTCTGCGGCCTCTTTGACCTTTTGCAGGATTGTTTCTTTCGGAAGCCAGAACACATTCAGACCTACATGCATCCAGCCTGTGCCTTCCGCGTGCATATGGCTTTCAATCAGCCCCGGAAGAACCGTTTTCTTCTTCAGGTTATGTACCTTTGTTTTCTTTCCGATTAACTTTTTCGCGACACCATCTTTGCCGACATACATCAGCTTGTCACCTACAACAGCAAGCGCGGATGCTTTCGAGAAGTTATCATCCACCGTATAAATGTTTCCGTTGTACCAAACGCTGTCTGCCACCGGATAACCAGCGGTACGATACGCGAGGTTAGACCATTTTGTATAGACCTTTTCTCCGCCAATCATCTTCACGCCGCGAACTTTGTAATAGTATTTGCTGCCGAGCTTCAGATTCTTACTGTTTGTGTAGGAATCTTTTTCACCTTTTACCTGGATATAAGGTTTAGCATTTGTTTTAAAAGTTTTTTTCTCAGAACGGAGAATCTGGTAATAATCCATAGAGATTTCAGATTGTTTCCATGTCAGCTTAATTGCTGGTTTTTCCTTTTGCATAACAAGCTGCGTCGTAAGCTTGATGCTTGTAGCTTTCACATCTGCTTTCGTTACCTGTGGCGCAGTGCCCTCAACTGCAAAGCCGTAGGCCGAAAAAGCTGAAAATACCATTGCGAAAGCTACTGTCAAAACGAGTAACTTCTTTGCGCTTCTTTTCATGTTTCTTCTCCTTTTCATTTATGCAATGACAACTTCGACTTTAACTTTTATTTGCATTTCTGCATTCTGCTTCGCCTTATCTCCTCCTTGCTTGAAAATTCATATATATCAAGTTATCCGATGTCGTTTGGAACAGCTCCTCAGAACCATAATAATATCCCAACTCCTCTAATGTTTTGACCAAGGTTCTCAATGCTTTTTTAGTTCTGCGAAAACCCTTGCTTACATTCTTTCTTGCATCTAGGTTGTCGTTATGCTCATCCATGGACGCTGTTTCTTCCGGTTTCGGAATCGCGTGATGGATGAAAATATAATGCTCCAAAAGTGTATCAATGCTTTTTTCAATTTGATACGCGTCTTTACCGTAATGCATATATAAAATCGCGCGGTATTTTTCCAAAAGCCGCATAACTTCCGCGGTTGATTCATCCAAATGTTTGGCAGCATCGACGGATTCATATTGTAGAAACTCTCTTCCGTATTCAAAACTGACTTCCATCTCACAAAGCAGATCTGTAAAGACGATATCAATTGCCTTGTTGTTCTTCGCAATTTCATTTTGTCGATACGCGAGAAACGTGATACAAGTAAGGAATATGAGCAAGATGAGCGAAACCAACAAGGTATTTCTTCTTGATTTACTTTTAGCATACTGCACATAATTTCTGGTTGATGTAATCAAAATGTCGTCAGAAAGCTCCATTTTCATTTCTTCGATGGAGTTTCCGTTCAAAATCTCTGTAACTGTTACATTTAAACATTCTGCCAGGGACAGCAACAGAGAAATATCCGGATAAGACAGCCCCCGTTCCCATTTGCTGATCGCTTTATCTGTTACGCCAACCTTTTCTGCCAGAGCTTTTTGGGTCAGACCTTGCTCTTTTCTTTTTTCAGCGATAAATTTTCCTGTCTTATAAATATCCATACATGATACCCCTCGCTTGTGATAAATATACTTCTTTCTTTGAAAGATTACAATCGACCGTTGGTTTACTTTTTCGCGGCCATTGAATTTTCAATCTGTTTCGTTAGCAATATTTTTACCGATTCAGTTAGAAAAGTCAACTCTAAAAGCGAGAAACAGGATAGAATTTTGTTAAGCAGGAACAGGCAGACAGAAAAAAACGCGAGAGGACTCTATCGGTGGATGCCCCTCGCGTTTCACATAAATACAATTATAGATTTGTTTTTTTGCGTTTTTATGCAAATTTATGTACAGTTCCCTATTCTGCCAGCTTCAGATCTCCGTCTTTGACCCAACCGGCTTTGCGCAGGAAGAGATTGATCAGCGGACAAATGACAGCCGGAAGAATGACCGCAACCAAGGCTAATCCAATCCAGTCCACAGTGGTGATACCCGTTTTGAAGCCGGAAGCGATGTCATTGACCCAACCTGTGTAGACACCGATCGGACCTACCATACCACAGGTGCCCATGCCCGAAGAGATTGCCGGTCCGTTCATTTGCATCTGAAATACACAGGTCGCGATCGGCCCGGTAATTGCGGAGGTTAAGGTCGGCGCAATCCAGATACGCGGGTTCTTTACGATATTACCCATCTGCAGCATGGAAGTTCCGAGTCCCTGCGAGATCAAGCCGCCCCAGCGGTTTTCCTTAAAGGACATGACCGCGAAGCCGACCATCTGCGCGCAGCAGCCTGCCACAGCAGCACCGCCGGCCAGCCCGGTCAGCTGCAGCGCCGCACAGATTGCCGCGGATGAGATCGGCAAGGTCAACGCGACACCGACCAGAACGGAAACCAGAATTCCCATCAGGAACGGCTGTAAATCGGTTGCCCACATGATCAGACTGCCGACTTTCATAGCGGCAGCGCCAAGCGCGGGTGCCCACCACGCGGACAGAGCGACGCCGACACCAATCGTCACAAGCGGTGTCACCAAAATATCGATCTTGGTTTCTTTTGAAACTGCTTTGCCAATCTCCGCCGCAAAAATCGCGACGAAAAGAACTGCCAAAGGACCACCGGCACCGCCAAGCGCGTTGGAAGCGAATCCGACGCTGATCAACGAGAACAGCACAAGCGGCGGGCAATGCAGTGCGTAACCGATGGCAACTGCCATCGCCGGTCCGCTCATCGCGGAAGC
The DNA here is from genome assembly GCA_900551415.1 of uncultured Eubacteriales bacterium. Classification (GTDB taxonomy): domain Bacteria; phylum Bacillota; class Clostridia; order Peptostreptococcales; family Anaerovoracaceae; genus CAG-238. The sequence continues at coordinate 4,555 of URWB01000040.1, read as the reverse complement.
GAGTCCGCCGACCGTATAGGGAATATCGTTGATAGTCGCGACCGTCATCGTCAAAACACCGATATTCAGCTGTGTTCCCAGGGTGTTGATGATCGTACCGATCAATAAGCTACAAAATAAGCCCTGCGCCATTGCGCCGAGCGCGTCAATGCCGTAACGCTTGACGGAAATGACGATATCTTTTTTAGCTAAAAATTCTTTCATGATTTCTTCTCCTGTTTTCTTTTATCTCAAGCTATCCAGATAACTTTGTAAAATGACAACAGCAGCCTGTTTGTCAATTACTTTTTTTCTGTCTTTTCGCCGAACATCCGCCTCAATCAGAACCCGTTCTGCGATGACTGTCGTAAAGCGCTCATCCTGCCAGACGACTTCAATTCCTTTCATGCCGCCGGAACGCATCTTGTTCTCCAACATCGTCCGGAATTCATAAACTTTTTCTGTTTGGATACTGTCAGAGCCGTCCAGATTTTTGTTTAAGCCAATCACGATAGTATCGCAGTCATACTCCTTGACCAGATCCAGAATCTTACCAGTATCCTTGCGGATGCCGACACGCTCTAAGGTCATGATCCCCTGCGCGGTGATGTTCAACGGATCTGAGACTGCGATGCCTACAGTTTTGTCTCCGACATCCAGTGCCATTTTTCTCATAATTTGTATGCCTTCTCCTTTATTATTTTGGTGGCAGTGTCAATGATCCTCTCTATGTTAAAAAACTGACACAGCATAAGAAAGAAGCGGACTGAATTGTCCGCTTCTAAGAGTCATTCTACATCGATGTATTCTCGGAGCATTTCCGCAATCAGTTCATCGCGATCAATGCCTTTGATGAGGGTCCTCGCATTATGATAACTGGTGATATAGGAAGGATCGCCGGAAATCAAATATCCCACGAGCTGATCGATCGGATTGTAATCCTTTTCTTTCAGCGCGCAATAAACATCTTCTAAAATCTGTTTGTGTGTTTTTTGCGTTTTGAACGCGTCAAACATAATTGTGTTCTTATCCATGTCCGAGTAACCTCCTTCTATCTATACATCTTTTCCGCTAGCTCTATTCTATCATTTTATCAGAGATTCCGCAAGCGCAAATGCGTCTTTAATTTTCGACGGATCTTTTGCTCCGGCCTGCGCCATGTCCGCTTTACCGCCGCCTCCGCCGCCGCAGGCTGCCGCGATCTGTTTAATCATATTACCGGCGTGATAACCTTTGTCCAGTAAATCATCCGTGACAGATACCAGGAAGGTAACCTTCGGTCCGTTAACGGTCGCGAATACCATCACAATGCCCTTGTTTGCCGCCTTGATATCATCAGAAAGGTTTCTGAGATCCGCGATCTGATAATCAGCGAATTCCTTACAGATAAGCTTGACACCATTGATTTGTTTAGCGCCTGCGACCATCGCGTCAGCTTCGCCGCCCATTGCGGCCTTTTTCATTTCTTCCAACTCTTTTTTGAGCGCTTTGAGTTCCTCTGCCATAGACTTCGCTTTATCCGCTAAGACAGTTTTATTGCATTTCAACGCCTCACAAACCTGTCCGAGGATATTCTCTGCCTGTTTCGCGGCCTGAAGAACGCCGGCACCGGTTACGGCCTCAATTCTTCTGACACCGGAAGCAACGCCGCCCTCAGAGATAATCTTAAACGCGCCGATCTCTCCGGTATTCTTTACATGCGTACCGCCGCAAAGCTCGATAGACCAATCTCCGGCATTGACTACTCTGACGGTCGAACCATATTTTTCGCCGAATAAAGCCATCGCGCCGGTTTTCTGCGCTTCTTCCAAACTCATTTCGGCGGTAGTTACTGGCAGGAAATTGTCGATCATTTCGTTGACGATAGCTTCGACCTTCGCGAGTTGTTCACTTGTCACCGCTTCGAAGTGGGAAAAGTCAAAACGAAGCATCGATTCGTTGACCATAGAGCCTGCCTGCTCCACGTGATTGCCGACCACTTCCTTAAGTGCCTTCTGTAACAGATGGGTCGCGGTATGGTTTCTGGCCGCCGCATTTCTCTTTTCAGGATCTACCGTAAGCAAGACCTCATCGCCGACATGAATGGAATTAGCTAAAACCATGACCGTATGATAAAAGATTCCATCTTTCTTTTCAACTTTTATAACTTCCGCGTCAAAGATTTTTTCATCGTCAGCCTCTGTAACAGTTGACATAAAACCTTTATCGCAAACCTGTCCGCCGCCTTCCGCGTAGAACGGTGTTTGATCTACAAGGACTACCGCTTTTTGTCCCTCACTGACAGAATCAGTCAGCTTTCCATCCGCAAGAATCGCTAAGATCTTGCCGGTATCCAGGAGCGTGTCGTATCCTGTAAAAACAGTCTTTGGAATATCGAGGTCAAGTTCATTTTTGTCCCAGCCCTCATCCTCATTGGATTTTCTGTTCTTACGCGCCAGCTCCTTCTGCGCCTGCATGTGCGTTTGGAAGCCTTCTTTGTCTGCGGTAAAGCCGTTTTCCGCTAAGATTTCCTCAGTCAGCTCCAACGGGAAGCCGAAAGTATCATAAAGCTTGAAAACGCTGGCTCCGTCCAAGACGGTTTTTCCTGTTTGTTTTAAGTCATCGATATATCCCGCGATGATTTCCTCACCTTTATCAATGGTGGCCGCAAAATTATCTTCCTCTACCTGAATAATCTTTTGGATGTACTCTTTCTTTTCAAGTAATTCCGGATAGGCTTCTCCCGAAACCTCAATGACACGATTTGATAAGGCGACCAGGAAGCTTCCCTCTATGCCGAGAATCCTGCCATGGCGCGCCGCCCTTCTAAGAAGTCTCCGCAGCACATAACCTCTGCCCTCGTTGGAAGGCATGATGCCATCCGCGATCATAAAAGTCATGGCTCTGAGGTGGTCAGTAATAATGCGGATGGAAACATCTGTCGGCTCCGCGCCGTCATGGTAAGTTACGCCGGATTTTTCTACAACACCGTCGAGAATATATTTGATGGTATCGACATCGAAGATGGAATCTGTTCCCTGCATTACGCAGGCCATTCTCTCAAGTCCCATGCCGGTATCAATGTTCGGATGCGCTAAATTGGAATAAGATCCATCCTCTTCCTTGCTAAACTGCGTGAACACATGATTCCAGATTTCCAAGAAACGGTCGCAGTCGCAGCCTGGCTTGCAGTCCGGTTTACCGCAGCCGAATTCTTCCCCTCGGTCGTAAAATATCTCCGAGTCCGGTCCGCATGGGCCGAGTCCGATTTCCCAAAAGTTATCCTCTTTGCCAAGCCGCACGATATGGTCCGGATTCATGCCGAGTGATTTCCAGATGTTGATGGCTTCCTCATCATCCAAATAAACGGTTGCCCACAGCTTTTCCAGTGGAAAACCCAAATGCTGCGTCAAAAATTCCACGCCCCAGCTCAGAGATTCTTTTTTGAAGTAGTCACCAAAGCTGAAATTTCCAAGCATTTCAAAGAATGTACCATGACGCGCCGTATGGCCGACATTATCGATATCGCCGGTACGAATGCATTTTTGACAGGTACACATCCGCTTCTTTGGCGGTGTTTCCGTTCCGGCAAAATAGGCTTTGAGCGGCGCCATGCCGGAGTTAATGATGAGTATGGATTTGTCGTTTCGCGGAATCAAACTGGCTGATTTACCGACATAATGGTCTTTTGAAGCATAGAAGTTCAAAAATCGCCTTCTGATTTCGTTTAATCCTAGTCTTTCCATATATGAGATCCTCCTGAATTGCTATGTGAACTGTAGGAATTATGAAACAAATAATATTAAAATTATACCATAAATTGAACAAAAAGTCCATGAAAAACCATAGACTTTTGTTCAATCTTTTGTTCTTTTTACATTTGATTTTTTAATGTTTTGGCCATCCCGCTCATATCATCGCGTACATGACAGAGCTCTTCTTTGACATCATCCATATGATGGAATGTGTCGCGAAATTCCTTTTTTAATTGGTTCTTCGCCCGCGGCTTCATCGACGCGTAGGTCATGACCGCAGCGGTTCCGACGGCCGCCATAATAACTGCGCCCGCAGCTTTATTCATCTCTCATCACTCCTCTCGATGCTATTATGTGAGAAGTTGCGATTTTTATGCGAAAAAAGCTTTTACTCGATAAAACCACCGCCAAGTAATTTGTCATCATCGTAAAAGACGATGGATTGTCCTGGCGTCATCGCACGCTGCGGCTTCGCGAAAACGGTTTTAATTTTATCACCTTCGACATGCAGTACGGCCTCAGACGGCGGTGCCGAATAGCGTACCTTCGCGAAAACGGTTTTGCCGTCGTAAGCGGCAGGGTTTCCGTCTGCAAAAATATGATTCGTTGATCGCACCTCACAGGCAAAAAGCTCCTCATTATCGCCGAGCACGACCTCGTTTCGCGCTGCGCGGATCTCCGTCACGAAAGCAGGTTTTCCGAGTGCGATCCCAAGACCCTTGCGTTGTCCGATGGTATAATGCAGAATACCTTTGTGTCTGCCGAGCACTCTGCCCTCTCGATCCACAAAATTACCGGGCGCGGAAGTTCCGCCCACGGCGGTGATATAGCTCACATAATTA
>URWB01000039.1 GCA_900551415.1 uncultured Eubacteriales bacterium | reverse complement strand
CCGTCTGAGGAATGCTTTGTAATCATCGCCATCTTCGATAAAGCAGATTTCCTGACTGTCCTTTTTGTCAGCGTTGCTCAGCTTACCGTCCCGCGCGACTTCACGTGTTTTTTCCTTGGAACGAAATTCCCCGAGTGGAAAGATTAAGCGACTGAGCACGTCCTGCCCCAAGCGGTAGAGCATATACGACTGATCCTTCTGGTCATTGACCGCGCGGCGGATGTAGGAAAGCTGCCTGGTCTCGTCACGCAAAATCCGGCAGTAATGACCGGTCGCGATGTAATAGGCACCGATTTCGTCCGCGTGACGAATCAAGCGCTTAAATTTGATATTCGGGTTGCAGAGAACGCAAGGATTCGGGGTTCTTCCATGCAGATACTCCGTTATGAAGTTTTCGATGACGATCTCGCGAAAATCCGTCGATACATCTTCATAAATCAACGGAACGTTAAGCTGCTTCGCGACATCCTCCGCGGAAGCTCTGCCAGCCTCATTTTTTCCTTTGACGTCAAAATAGTAGCCGACGACCTCATAGCCCTTTTCTTTCAATAACAAAGCAGCGGTGGCACTGTCGACCCCGCCGCTTAATCCCAATAATACTTTATTCTTCCGCAGTTCCATGTTCCTCGTCATCCTCGTCCGCGTTCGGATCATATCCTTCAAGTGCCGCGTATTTCTTCCCATGCTTCATCGCGTAGTCGTAAATGGCGTTTTTTATTGCCTTATCCGCAAGGACAGAACAATGTACCTTGACCGGAGGAAGTCCACCGAGCTCATCAATGATCATTTTGTTGGTAATCTCCAGCGCGTCCTCAACCTTTTTGCCAATAATCATCGAAGTTGCCATGCTGGAGGATGCGATAGCGGAGCCGCAGCCAAAGGTCTTGAACTTCGCGTCTGTAATCACATCGTTCTCATCAACCTTGATCTGAATCTGCATCATATCTCCACAGACCGGACTGCCATAGATGCCCGTTCCGTCTGCGTCTTCCATTTCACCAACATTTTTGGGATTTAAGAAATGTTCCATTACTGTATCGTTATATAAAGCCATATTTTTACCAACCTTTCTGCGCGTTAATCGGAGACAATGCTCTTAATTTCTGTACAATTGTTTTTAAATGATCGACAACGTAATCAATATCTTCTTTTGTCGTAAAATCACCGACGGTGAATCGAACTGTTCCATGAATCATCTCAACCGGCACGCCGAGCGCGGTTAAAACGTGAGATGGCTCCAAAGACGCGGAGGAACATGCTGAACCGGTGGAGACGCTGATGCCAAACTGATTTAAGAGTAACAAAATCGATTCTCCTTCAATAAATTTGAAGGTAATATTGGCATTGCCGGGATGTCTGCCCTCCATCGTGCCGTTTAGTTCGGTGTCCGGAATCTCCTTGAGCACCCTGTCTACGAAGTAGTTTCTCAAGCTGCTGCAATGCGCGACGTGTTCATCGAAATGTATTCTCGCGAGCTCTGCCGCTTTGCCAAAACCAACGATACCGGTTAAGTTTTCGGTACCTGCTCTGTGACCGCTTTCCTGCGCACCACCATGCAGATAATTGGAAATTCTGACTCCTTTGCGAATGTACAGCGCGCCTTCGCCCTTCGGCCCGTAAATTTTATGAGAGGACATCGACATCAAATCGATTCCCATATCCTTCACATCGATCGGAACATTGCCGAGAGCCTGCACCGCGTCGGTATGGAAGAGAATTTTATGCGCTTTGGCAATCTTCGCGATTTCCCTGATTGGCTGCACCGTTCCGATTTCATTATTGACCATCATGACGCTGATTAAGATGGTTTTGTCTGTAATCGCGTCCTCCAGTTCTTTAAGATTTACTCTGCCATCTTTGTCGATACCGACATAGGTAACATCAAAGCCATGCTTTTCGAGGAAAGCGCAGGAGTGCAGGATTGCGTGATGCTCAATTTTTGTTGTGATGATATGATTGCCTTTTTCCTTTAATTTATCACAAGCGCCAAAAAGTGCCCAGTTGTCGGACTCTGTTCCGCCGGCTGTAAAAAAGACTTCCTTCGGATCAGCGTGAATCAATGCCGCGACCTGCTCTCTGGCATGCGTGACGGCAGCTTTCGCTTCCAGTCCTGTATCATATAAGCTCGAAGGATTGCCGAATTTTTCTGTAAAATACGGCAGCATTTCTTTTAAGACTTCTTCTTTGACAGGTGTCGTTGCTGAATAGTCTAAGTATACGTTTCTCATGACATTTGCTCCTTTGATTATCATCCTGTTTATATTCTGCATGGCAGCGTGGCTGACCATGAGGTATGTCTGTTTTGGGGTTCGAAGTTTCCGAATCCATCTGATCTTTTAAAAAGATGATTAACAGAACTATTATACCAAAAAAAGCAAGATTTCAAACAGTAGAATCTAAAAAAACTGCACTAATTTATAGGATTTTTCGACTTTTTCAACAATCACACTGTAATATGAGATCGTTTCCTGTAAAGGATGTTCGTTTTCCTCGGTAGGCGCGCCCAAAGTGATCCATTTGACGCGTACGAGCGCGGTTATCACATCTTCATCGCGGTAAGTCACCTTCGGAACAGAAACATGATAGGATGCAACAACCTCGATATCAGTTTGAAAATAATCGTGAAACGCCTGTAAATCCTCGTGAAGCAGGCGGCCGCTCTCCACCTTGGACAAAGCGGCCGCCGCGTCTTTTTCGAGCAGAGTTCCGTTAAAAAACGCATTCATGATCTCAATTCTCTGTTCCACCAGATTTCGAATCAACGCATTCTGATCGGTACCGGAAACTAACATGATCTGCATAGCCAAAATCAAAAAAACAAGCAAAAGTTTTTTGAATATCTGTCTTTTCATCTTCTTCTGATCGCGTATCTGTATCAATGCCGCGACTTCCCCCTTTTAAGCTGATAAGAACAGTATATAAACACAAGGACGAGAAATTTGTCATTTTCTCGTCCCAAATCTTGCTTTATATCGTAAATTTTTCGGCTGCTTCCGCGATTATTTGAGTTTATTCTCGCTTTCCGCCAATGTTTCCTCCAAGGCTTCCACTTCTTCTTCGATCTTTTCGACTTCCTGTTTATCCTCATCGATGATTTCGATGTTTTCCAGCTGCGCGCGAAGATTTGCCTTGAAGGCATCGATGTATGCCCGATAAAGCACTTTTTGCTCTGCTTGTTCTTCCGCGGTTAAACCTTCTGCCTTCTTCTTTTTTGCAAGCTCGTTGATACGCGCGATCTGTTCTTTTGTTACCATGTTATACACCTCTCCCATCCAAAATTTTTACTTGTCTTGGGTCAGCTTTGCCGCGGCCTCGCCACGGCACTCGCCCTGTAAGGATATTATACCACTTTTATTCAATATTTCCCATGAAATTCTGAATTTCTTTTTCGTTACGCGCTTTTTTCTTTTCTTTTCTCATTCATCCTTTTTCGAAAGTCAAAAACCCATTGCAATGTAGCGCAATGGGCTTTTGCGGGAAAGAAAGAAAAAATTATCCGACTTTACGTTCCAAACGCAGCTTGTCGGCGATGATTGCGATAAATTCGCTGTTGGTCGGTTTTCCCTTGTCATTTTGAATTGTATAACCAAACAGATTATTTAAGGTTTCGAGCTTGCCGCGATTCCATGCGAGCTCGATGGCATGGCGAATCGCGCGCTCCACGCGGCTTGGCGTTGTGCCGTTCATGGCGGCGATGGTCGGGTAAAGTTCTTTGGTGACTGCGCTCAGCAAATCCATGTTGGAGACGACCAGCGTAATGGCGTCACGCATGTACTGGTAACCTTTGATATGCGCCGGAACACCAATCTCGTGAATCAGGTTCGTGATATCAACCTCCAAGTCATTGGCTGCCAGGGAATCCTTCAAAACCAAAGACTTACTCAAATTCCCCTGCGCGGCATCGTGGATAAAGAATTCGCGCCCGTTGTCCTGCAGCTGATGAATTCGCTTAATCAACATACTCATATTGACAGGTTTTACCAAATAGTACTGTGCACCCAGCTGCATAGCTTTTTGGATGATGGAATCCTGCCCTACTGCTGAGGTCATGATGACACGCGGATATTTAGGCAGTTCCAGAGTATTCAAAGCTTCCAATACGCCGAAGCCGTCCAAATGCGGCATAATCAGGTCCAAAACCAAAACATCCGGACATCTGCCCTGTTTGATTGCTTCTATTCCCTCCCTGCCGTCATTAGCTACAAAGCAAAGCTCCATATTGCTCTGCTTCCTCAGCTGTTCTGTTACGAGATCGCAAAAGTCTTTGTTATCGTCCACAACACCAATTGTAATCTTTTTCATAATTTCCTCCTCTACGTTCACATTCACACTTCTTTTTTTCTTTTTCTGCCTCACACACACGTTCGAATTTACCGTTTCCGGTCATATCCTCAAATTAATTGTAGTATATTGTCAACCCATCGGGGAAAGTTTTTTGAAACAATTTGTTACAGATTTCGGGAATAAAACGCGAAAAACTCGCTATATATTACTTTTTTGACATGTAAAAGCAATCTGTGCTGCGGCACAGGCGTCTTCCAAGCATCCGGACTCTGCGGTAGAATCAAAAAGACCTTCAGCAAAACTAGTCTGCCTCGTCACACATTTTCACCATCCAATCCGCAAAGATGGCGTAACCCTTGGCAGGATCATTGACAAAGACATGGGTTACCGCGCCGATCAGGCGGTTATTCTGAATAATCGGACTTCCGCTCATTCCCTGCACGATACCGCCGCTGTACGCGAGCAAGCGGCTGTCTGTTACCTTAATCTCCATGCTTTTGCTTTCCGGCTTATCTTGTCTGTTAATTTTAGTAATCTCAATCTCAAATTTTTCAACCCTGTTTCCGTCAATTGTTGTCAAAATACAGGCCTTTCCTTTTTCTATCTGGTCACGATGTCCCAAAACAATCGGTTCCGCTTCAGCAAAAAGCCGTAAATCAGTTCCCTTCGCGTAAACACCAAAGGAGGAGTTCTTTTTTACCGTACCGAAGGGCTGTTCGTTTCCGTAAAACACCCCGCGAATCTCTCCCGGCTTGCCGACACTGCCTTCCTTGATGGACTTGACTTCGGTCGGCAGCAGCTCGCCGTCTCCGGCACCGAGCAGCGTTCCCGTCTGCGCTTCGTAAATCCCATGTCCCAAGGCGGCAAAGGTATTCGTGCGAGGATCGTAAAAGCTCAAGGTTCCGATGCCCGCGATCTTTTCTTTGACCCACAATCCAATCTTATAGGAACCGCTGAGATTATCCTTGACCGGTCTGATTGAAAGCTTCAAATTTTCTTCTTTACGTCTGAGTGTAAGTTCAAGATCTTTCGCGCCGGCGGTGTGAATGATATCGGAAACCTCTGAGGCGTAGTTTACCGCGATTCCGTCTATCCGCGTAATGATATCTCCGATCTGTAAGCCTGCCTCGTAAGCCGGACTGACAATCCCATCCGCGGTTTCGATTTCTTCGAGACCGACAACCAGAACTCCTTTTACATTCATTTTGATGCCTACCGACTGTCCACAGGGTATCAGTACGCGCTCGCTAATGACCTGCACTGTTTCTTTGGCTTCCCTGTAATGATCTACACAAAAGCCGATGCCACCAATCGCGGTCAGAACCGCGCAGAACAAAACAAACGCTTTTTTGATATTTTTTTTCATTTTTTTGCCCAAACCTAACTCTCAAAATCCTGCAGCAGAACAGCCAAATCTTCTTGGCTGTCGATACGCCAGCCTGCGTCAAAGTGTTCCTGATCCTCCGTCCCGAGCACTTCGTAAACGATCCGCGTATCCTCAAGTTCAATCATGCTGCCATCACCGCTCACAAAGAAGACCTTGATTTTGCCGTCCGCATGCTTTACTAGATAATATGAAGCTTGTGGATCGGGCATGTTATCTTTTTGTTCTTTTCCTTCCGGTCCTTCCGGAAAAAATTCATCTTCCCCTTCCTCTGAATCCTTTGCGTTCTCAGTATTCTCTGTTAATTGCGTATCCTCCGCGTTCTCCGTATCATCCTCTGCTTGCCGCGCATCAGAGGAGCGCGGCGTTTTGGCTTCTTCCTCACTCTCCTTGTGCAGCGCGGCACTCGATAAGTCCACAGGCTGCTCCTTTGGTGTCTCCCGCGGCCATAAGAGCGCGAGTACCAAAAAGCACAGCGTGGCCACAATGGTCACATATAAAAAAGTCTGATAATTCTTTTTCTTCTGTGTAAACATTTCATCACCTCACAGCTATGATTTACCTGTTTGGGAAAAAATATACTTACACTAAAAGAAAAACAACTTAAGAAACACATAAATACTCTCGAATGTTTTCAAATGTTTTATTTCCGATCCCGGAAACATTTTTAATATCCTCGATGTTTTGAAACGGTCCTGTCGTTTCCCGATATTCAAGAATTCGCTCTGCTTTGGATGGGCCGATGCCGGGAATCATCTGCAGAGTCGCGGCGTCAGCGAGGTTGATATTGATCTTCCCATCGTTTGCCTGTGCCTGCGAGCGGTACTGTGATGCGGAAGCATCGCCTTGCTGCTGCACGCCCTGATTTGTTTCCTCATAAGAAAGAATGCGTATTTTTTGTCCGTCTCTAACAGTTTCCGCGCGGTTGATGACATTGATGTCCGCCTGCGCGGTTAAGCCGCCAGCCTGCGCAATCACCTCAAAGAGCCTGCTTCCGTTCTTGACACGATAGACATCCGGTTTGGCAACTTCCCCGCAAATATCGACATAAATATCGCCTTGCTCCGGTATATTCTCCGCCCCCTTCGTTTCGGAACCTGCAAGTTCTGCCTGCTGAGTTTCTGTCGGCTGGTTCTCCGCGGCTGTCTGCGCGTCTTCCATATGAACCTGCTCTGAATCCTGCGCGTTGCCATAAAACCAAAAAAACAAAACAGCGGCCAGTACCAAGCATGGTAAGGCAACTGTTTTGATCTGATCTCGATGCTGCTGTAAAAAATGTTTCGCATTTTCAACGCGCAGCATGCGTTTGAGTGAAACAAAAGTCTGATACTTCAACATGAATATACATCCTCCTTTGACATAATATTACATCATATAGTAGGAGGATGTCAATACTAAAATTGTAACTTGTTTACAAAGTTTATATTTCTTCTCTCGACTTCAATCATATTCCTCGGCGTGGAGATTTGAGCGAACGCACAAAAGCTCGCGATGACAAGCTCCGGACTGCAGTTAGATTGACTTCCGCAGTCCAGCAAAGCCTCGAGGACAGCAAAATCTCCGGCCTTAGAGATTTCGACACGACGTATCATGTTTTTGATATTGACCGGTTCTTCTTTTTTGGTCTTTTTCATCCGTTTCATGGCAAGGATTTCATCTTGCAGCAGATATTTTTTTAGATCCTCTTGCAGCTGCGGCTCTGATTTTTCCGTTAAGATCCAGATCCTGTATTCCGCGCTGTCCGCGGCAGCCGCTAAAGATTTGACCTCCGGCGGCAGTTCATAGCAAGCGCTGATCTCGATACCCTGCGGCATTTTACCCTGCATGGCGCGGAGAATCTCTGCTGTCTGATGCGGACGATCAGTCTCAAATTCAATCAGCTCGTTTCGTCCCGCGTAACCAAGAGAAAGCGGCTGCGCGAAACCCATCTTCGGATGCGGATTGAAACCCTGAGAATAAGCGAGTCCCAGCTCCGCTTTTTTGAACGCGCGTTTAAACATGCGCAAAAGATCCAAATGCGAGGTATATTTAACATATCCGGTCTTGGAAAACCTGATCACATATTTATTTGCCATAGATACCCTCCATCGGGCAAACCACCCTTTGATTCATGCCGCAGCCGACACAGCCGTAACGGCAGTCTCGCGTAGTTTGAGCCGCGAGTGCTTTCTCCGCTTCCCGTTTAAGAAAATTTTTTGTAATCCCGCTGTCAATGATATCCCATGGCAGAATTTCATCGTAAGAGCGCTGTCTCGTCGTATAAAAATTCACATCAATCCCGCTTTTCGTGAAGGCGGTTTCCCAACCCTGCCGGTTAAAATACTCTGTCCAGCCATCCAGTCTGCAGCCTGCGCGAAAAGCCTCATACAGGAGTTTCCCGCATCTGCGGTCACCTCTGGCGAATACAGCCTCATACACGCTGGTTTTATTGTCGTGATAGTTAAAGCTGACACCCTTCAGTTTTTTTAGACGTTCTGCCAGATAATTATGCTTTTCCTCGAACATCTCCGGTGTATCCTGTGCCATCCACTGAAACGGTGTATGCGCCTTCGGCACAAAATTGGAAACGCTGACCGTTAAACTGAAGCGGCCGCTTTTGGGTCCGTTGATCTTGTAATTAAGCTCGCGGATGTTTTTTGCGATTTCGACAATCCCATCGAGATCCGCGTAGGTTTCCGTCGGCAAACCAATCATAAAATACAGCTTGATATGCTTCCAGCCAAGTTCCAACGCCTGTTCTATCGATTGATAGATATCGGCCTCTGTCACGCCCTTGTTAATGACATCACGCAGCCTCTGCGTGCCGGCCTCCGGCGCGTAAGTTAAGCCCGATTTTTTGTACTCCTGGATACGATTCAGTACATCAAAGGCGAATTTGTCAATTCTTAAAGACGGCAGAGATAAAGAAACATTCTCTCTTTTGGTATAATCGATCAGTTCCATGGTGAGTGCTTCAAAGCAGGAGTGGTCGCTGGTTGAAAGTGAGAGCAGCGAAAGCTCATCGTTTCCGGTATTTTGGAGCTGCGCTTCCGCCAGCTGCATAATTTTATCCTTGGAACGCTCCCGTACAGGGCGATAGATCATGCCAGCCTGACAAAAACGGCAGCCACGCGTACAGCCGCGAAAGGTTTCCACAACAGAACGATCGTGTACTGCCTCCACGATTGGAATGATCGGTTCCACAGGAAAATCGACACTTTCGATTTCCGGCAGAATCGCGCGTCTTACGGGTAATGGAGCTGCCTCATATAGTTTACATAATTCTTTTATCGTTCCATCTTCCGCGTAAACCGGCGCATAGAAGCGTGGAACATAGACGCCATCCAGCTTACAGGCCTCTTTGAGGAAGGCTTCCTTTGTCGTTATGCCTTTCTGCTTGCATTCGATGTATTTTTGAACCAGCTCCGGCAGTGCTTTCTCTCCGTCGCCTACCAAAAATAAATCGACAAAATCCGCGAGTGGTTCCGGATTAAAGGAGCAAGGACCTCCGGCAATGACCAATGGGAATTTTTCGTCTCGCTCATGCGCGTGGACAGGAATTCCCGCAAGATCCAGCATGTTCAAAATCGTCGTAAAGGACATCTCGTACTGCAGCGTAAAGCCGACAAAATCCATTTCGGTAAGCGGTGTTTTTGTCTCGAGTGTCATCAGCGGGACTTGTTCCGCGCGCATCAGCGCTTCCATATCCCCCGCGGGCGCGAAGACACGTTCACAATATATGTTTTCGTGCTTGTTCAGCTGATGATATAAAATCTGCAGTCCCAGATATGACATGCCGATTTCATAAAGATCCGGAAATGCGAACGCGAAGCGCGCTTCTATCTGCCGCAGGTCTTTTTGCGCGGAAAACAGCTCGCCGCCGATATAGCGTCCCGGCTTTTCCACTCTTTTTAGTAGCGTATCCAGCTGATATTGTGTGTTTATTTCTTTCATATTCATCTTTCCGTCGTTTCTTGTTTTGGGCAAAAGAGGCTGTCGATGGATTGGCCCAAGACCGCTTCCATTTCGTCAAGCAGCTGCCGCGTTTGCGCCTTCGCTTGCAGAATCTTTTCTTTGGCCATCGCCTGATTTTCATTTTTGTGCAGGATATAGTCAAAGCGCTTGTCCAGCCCCACATATTGATCCTCAATCACCAGACGATCTGCCAGACAGACCAGATCGCAGGCAGTCAGCTTGTCCATATGCGCTGCCAAAGGATAGTGCATATGATGACGTATAATATCCGCTTCGTCCTGATAACCGAGTTCCTGCAGAATATCCGCGGCAACCGCGCCATGATCCTCCTGAATTCTCGCGATATCATGTGCCAGCCCGGCGCTTCGAAGCAGTGAGAGGTCAAACTGATATCCTTTTTGATTCAAAGCCGCGCCAATGGTCACTGCGGTATCCGCGACGGCCTTACAGTGCGCGATCACGTGCGGCGGCGTCTTGCACCGCGCGTATAACTGATTTACTTCAGTTTCTGTAATTCTCTTCTTTGTCATAGTAAAAATCTTTTCCACATGTTTTATCATAATATCCGATGACATCGCCTTTTTTTACCGCGTCGTTTTGAACAACCGTTACGCGGCAAAGATTTCCGCAAGTGGATATCTGTTTTTCGTGTTGAATTTTCACAATCATACCAAGATTTTTGTCAATTCCCGATGTTAAAACGATTCCGTCCGCAGGTGCGTAGACCGGCCGCGTGGTTTTTGACTCTGCAGCCCTGCGTATGCTCGACATCTCGTCAGCAGAGTTTGCAGAGTCAGCAGAGTTTGCCCGCGCCACTGCGTTTGCGATTGCCAAAGGTGTTTTTTTTATTTTTCGACAAAATCCGGAAGCAAATCGCTTCCAATCGTCTTCCGTGTAATGCGTTTCAAGCTGTCGCTGCACTGTGGCTTGTGCTTTCTGCACCTGTTCATTAGGTAAAAAGGAAATGCCTTTCGCGCACACAAACACCAGACAGCAGAGTACGCACTGCGTGATTATTTTTTCTCTAGGATTCATGACGTTTGCCTCCCATCTCTCACAGTTTATGAGATGAGCGCAAAAAATATCACAGCAGACGTTATTCCTCCCAATACTCCATATCGTAGTCCTCAATGCGAATCGTGTCGCCCTCTGAGAGTCCAAGCTCCTTCAGGCGGTCGATTGCCCCGTTCTTTTCGATATATTTGTACAAATAGCGAAGGGAACCCATATCGTTGAAATTCGTTGAATGAAAGATCTTCGAAAGCTGTTTTCCTTCCAAGGTATAGACATCATCCGCCTCATCGTACCCGCAGATGATTTCACGATAATTTGGATCCCGTTCCTCACTCTCAAAGTCAAAGTATTCTATATCCTCCTGCTGCGCGGCAGGGTCAGCTTCAACTTTGCGTAATTCCACCAATGCAGCCTCTAAAATCTCCTTAACACCCAGATTTAACGGCGCTGACATCGGAAATACCGGATAACCAAGCTTTTCTACATGCGCTTTGAACGCGAGATAGCGCGGGTCATCTTCTTCGATCATATCAATCTTGTTTGCCGCGACAAGCTGTGGCTTTTTGAGAATGCGCGGACTGTAGCGTTCGAGTTCCTTGTTGATCTTGTCGAAATCTTCAATTGGATCTCGTCCCTCACTGCCGGACACATCGACGACATGAATCAAAACCTTGGTCCTTTCGATATGTTTTAGGAATTTAAAGCCCATACCGAGTCCTTCGCTGGCTCCTTCGATGATTCCGGCAATGTCCGCCATCACAAAGCTGGTGTCGTGAATTTTTACGACACCCAAATTCGGATCGATTGTCGTGAAGTGATAGTTCGCGATTTTGGGCTGCGCACTGGTCGCGACAGCTAAAAGTGAGGACTTACCGACATTTGGGAAACCCACCAGACCAACATCCGCGATCAGTTTTAATTCGAGTATTACACTCCGTTCTTTGGCAGGCCCTCCGGCTTCCGCGAAATTCGGTGCTTGTCTGACAGAATTCTTAAAGTTGGTATTCCCGCGTCCGCCGCGTCCGCCTTTGGCTGCCACAAAGCTCTCACCGTCTTCTACGAGATCCTTCATCACAAGTCCGGTTTCTTCATCGATGACGACCGTTCCCATCGGAACCTTGATGATGAGATTTTCTCCTGCCTTGCCGAAACGTTTCTTTTTCATGCCGTTCTGGCCGTTTTCTGCTTCATATTTCTTTTTGTATTTAAAGTCCATCAGGGTTCTGAGATTACGATCCGCTTGAAAAATGACATCTCCGCCGCGTCCGCCGTCTCCGCCGTCCGGACCTCCCTCCGGTACAAACGGTTCGCGTCTGAAGGTAACCGCGCCGTCTCCGCCTTTTCCGGATTTGATAAATATTTTCGCTCGATCTACAAACATCTTCTGACCTCCTTTCCGGTCATTGTTCTCATATCATTGTTTAAAACAATGAAAATTATCGACAAAAAGACCCTGTGCATCCGGAGATGTACAGGGTCCATCACTCTAAATTAAGCTTCTTTTGGATATACGCTTACTTGCTTACGGCTCTTGTCCTTTCTTTCGAACTTAACCGCTCCGTCAATTTTAGCGAATAATGTATCATCTCCACCGATACCAACATTGTTACCAGGGTGGAACTTGGTTCCTCTCTGTCTTACCAGAATGCTGCCAGCGCTTACGAACTGACCGTCGCCAGCCTTAAGTCCAAGACGTTTCGACTCGGAATCGCGACCGTTCTTAGAGCTACCTACACCTTTTTTACTTGCCATAAAAAGTACCTCCTAACTATATCAGATTATTACTTTAACGCTGCTTCAATCGTTTCGATGATAACTGCTTTGGTAGCTTTTTCATCTACTTCGATGTTGTTCTCTTTCGCGAAAGCAATGAGTTCATCTTTTTTCATGGAAGCGGAAACCTTCTTTGCAGGTTTTGCTTCTTCCTTTGCAGGCTCAGCCTTGACTTCTTCAGCCTTTGGAGCTTCCTTCTTAGGAGCTGCTCCGGATAAGCTTTCAATCTTAACCATGGTGTATGGTTGTCTGTGACCCTGTTTCTTTCTGTAATCCTTCTTCGCCTTGTACTTGAAGATGATTACCTTCTGGCCCTTGCCATTTTCTACTACTGTTCCTGTTACAGCAGTTCCTACGTAAGGAGCACCTACTTTGATATCCTTACCTTCGCCGAGAACGAGTACCTTGTCAAAAGTTACAACGTCACCAACCGCAGCATTCAGCTTTTCGATTGTGATGATGTCACCTTCCTGTACTCTGTACTGCTTACCGCCTGTTTCAATTACTGCGTACATTTAATGAATTCCTCCTCTATCCAGTCTCGCCATTGTGGGTGGCATTCCGTATTGATTGCACTTCAAAACCCAGTCTGCGCGGCTCAACTCAGTTATCATACCATTGAAACAGCTGAAAGTCAAGTACTTTCAGCTATTTTCTTGATCTTTCAATATTTTTTTATTCGGACAGCGTGGATGTCCGGTGCTGAAGGTTAGACGCTGTAGCAAATCCTTCCTATTCCTCAATGATTACACCGTCCTCGTCCACGAACATATCCATAATTTCGGAAATATCGGATTCCGGAATCTCCGGTTCGGTCTGCGCGTCTTCTTTTTTGATTTGATCCAAAAGCTGTCCTTCCAGTCTGTCCATAACCTCCGGATGGTCTTTGAGATAATTCTTGACATTCTCGCGTCCCTGCCCGATGCGTTCTCCCGCATAACTATACCAGGAGCCGGCTTTTTCGACAAGTTTCGCCTCAACCGCGCAGTCCAGGATATCTCCGGCCTTGGAGATTCCCTCTCCGTACATAATGTCAAATTCCGCCTGCTTGAACGGAGGCGCGACCTTATTCTTGACAACCTTGACGCGGGTGCGGTTACCGACCACGCTGTCCCCAACCTTGATGCTCTCGATTCTTCTGACATCCAGACGCATGGAGGAATAGAATTTTAACGCGCGGCCTCCGGTCGTTACTTCCGGATTGCCGAACATGATGCCCACCTTTTCACGAAGCTGGTTGATGAAGATCACGCAGGTGTTGGATTTGTTAACCGTTCCGGTAATCTTACGGAGGGCCTGTGACATCAGTCTGGCCTGCAGACCGACATGGCTGTCGCCCATTTCTCCCTGAATCTCAGCTTTCGGAACCAATGCGGCGACAGAGTCGATGACAACAACGTCCAGCGCGCCGCTGCGCACCAGCATATCACAAATCTCCAGTGCCTGTTCTCCGGTATCCGGTTGAGAAACCAAAAGACTGCCGACATCGACGCCCAGATTCTTCGCGTAAACAGGATCCAACGCGTGTTCCGCGTCGATGAAGGCCGCCTTGCCTCCTGCCTTCTGTGCTTCGGCGATGACATGCAGCGTCAGCGTTGTCTTACCGGAAGATTCCGGTCCGTAAATCTCTACAATTCTGCCTTTTGGCACGCCGCCGATGCCGGTCGCGATATCCAGACTGATGGAACCGCTGGAAATCGCGTCGATATTCATCTGCGCGCTTTCATCACCGAGCTTCATAATGGCACCCTTGCCGAATTGCTTTTGGATCTGTGCCATCGCAGCTTCCAGTGCTTTATCTTTCTCTGTTTTATTTGTATTTACACTCATTCTCTTTCCCTCCGAAATCAGCGAAGCATCCGTCGCGTCAAATAAGAACGTTTGTTCTGCATGTTCTCATTTTATCGTATTCCGTTCTTTTCGTCAAGCGTTTTCTTTATAAAACAAGCATATTTTGTCTGCAAACGTATGATGTTCTAATTTATGGTATAATAGTATCACAATTACATGTAAAATGCAACCATTATTTTTGTCCACTTCATTTCTCATCTCCGCGCGTATCCAGGCACAAAGCTGTTCGTCTTTTTAAGCCGGTTTCTCCGGACTGATGAGGCGATAAACCTCAAAGAGCATTCTGAGCAGAGTATAATGCCGATTCCACTTGCGGCTGACATTGCGGTAGTAAGATTTTACAGCATAAAGCCTTCCTTCGTAAGAAACACCGATATATGCCAGGCCTACCGGCTTTTCGGCGCTGCCGCCGTCCGGACCCGCAAGCCCCGTGACGGAGATACACAGTTTGGCGCCGGTTTTCGCGGCCAGTCCGGCTGCCATTTCTTCGGCAACCTGCGGACTGACGACGCCGTAAGTTTCGATCGTCTCCGGTTTGACCCCTAACTCCGTTTCCTTTGCCTCACAGCTGTAAGTCACATAACCGTGTCCAAAGACCTCCGAGATCCCGGAGGTATCGGTCAACGCTCCCGCAAAGAGACCTCCGGTGCAGGACTCCGCGCACGCGATCGTGATTTTCTTTTCGAGCAGCAGTCTGCCGACAACGTCGATCAGATCTTCGTCATCATAGCTGTAAATATAGTCTCCAACCAGAGATCTGACCTTTTCGGTCATTTCGTCTACCGCAGCTCTCGCTTCCTCCTCTGTCGCGCGCTTGGAAGCAATGCGAAGACTGCACTCACCCTCCTTGGCGTAGGTTGCCAGTGTCGGGTCGGTCTGTCCGTCGATCAGAGGCAAAAGCACTGTTTCCAGACTGGATTCCCCAATTCCGAACATGCGCAGCATGCGGTAATAGATCACGCTGTCCTGCTTTTTTTGCAGCAGCGGTTTGACCTGAAGTTCAAACATTCTCTGCATTTCGCGCGGCGGCCCCGGCATCGCGATAATGATCTTGCCGTCCTGCTCCAACGCGAAGCCCGGCGCTGTGCCCGCATCGTTAGGCAGGACCGTCGCTCTCGAAGGCATGTAAGCCTGTTTGAGATTGTTCGGCGTCATCTTCCTGCCCGCGCGCTCGTAGTTTTCTTTGAGATATTTCATGCAGGCCGGATTTTCCACAACCACGTCACCCATGGCCTTTGCGATGGTTTCCTTGGTTAAATCATCCTGTGTCGGTCCGAGTCCTCCGGTGGTTAAAATCAGATCACAGTCCCGAAATGCCAGATGAATCAGCTCCGCGAGGCGCCCCGGATTGTCTCCGACCGTATAGTGATACATCACGTCATAGCCTAGATTATTCAGCTGCTGCGACAAAAACGCGGCATTCGTGTTCACGATCTGCCCGAATAAAATTTCCGTTCCTACTGTTAAAATTGCGGTTTTCATTTTTTCCCCTTTTCCATTTCGGTATTCCGGCATTCCGGTATTGACCGCGATACCCATCCCTGTCAAAGTACAGCAGTCTCTTTCGCGCGCGGCTTCCGGATTTTTTTGATTCTGTAAGTTCTACATCGAAAAAACATTCTTGTTTTTGAGTACATATTCTACGCCGGAGTAGACCGTCATCACGAGGGAAGCCCACAGGAAAATCTTCGCTGCCCAGCACAGCGGCATGAAGTCCGGAAACGCGGGAATCAGCAGGAGCATCGGCACCGCGATCATCTGCAGAACCGTTTTTATCTTGCCGCTCATGCCCGCGGCGATGACAATACCCTCGGAGGCGGCAACGGTACGCATGCCTGCGACCGTAAACTCTCTCGCCAAAATAATGATCAGCATCCAGCCCGGCACCAGATCCGGAATCATCAGACAAAATGCCGAATAGACCAGGATCTTGTCTGCCAGCGGGTCCATGATCTTGCCGAAGTTTGTCACCAGATTATGCTTTCTGGCGATTTTACCGTCGAGCATATCCGTCAAAGACGCCAAAACGAAAATCACGAAAGCCGGCAGATACCAGCCTGTCAGATAAGCCGCGATAAAGAACGGCACAGCAATCACTCTGGCAATCGTCAGTTTATTAGGTAAATTCATCGTTACACCTCCACACCGATTAAATCATAGTCAAACGCGTCGTTGATCTGTACCTGCACGAAGTCTCCGGCTCTCAGATCGCGCTTTGAAGTAAACAGCACCGCATTATCGATTTCCGGCGCGTCATAGACCGTCCTGCCGACATAGCTGCCGTCCTCGTCACGTTCCTCTACCAGGACCTCCAGGCACTTGCCGATCTTGGCCTGATTGACCGCAAGCGAAATGTCCAGCTGCCGTCGCATAATTGCGTCCAGGCGTTCCTCCTTGACCGCTTCGTCGATCTGATTTTCCATCTCACCCGCGGGCGTTCCTTCCTCTCTGGAATAAGCGAATACCCCAAGGCGTTCCAATCGCGCGGTTTCCACAAAATCCAGCAGTTCTTCGAAATCTTGTTCGGTTTCCCCCGGAAAACCCACAATCAGCGTCGTTCGGATATGGATGTCCGGAATCGCCTCACGCAGTCTGTGAATCGTTGAGCGGATGGTTTCGCCGGTCGATCTGCGGTTCATCGCGCGCAGCACCGGGTCCGCGGCATGCTGAATCGGAATATCAATGTAATGGCAGATCTTTGGTTCTGCAGCCATGACTTCGATCAGTTCATCTGTAATCCGATCCTCATAGCAGTACATCAGCCGAATCCAGCGAAGAGCATCAATCCGGCAAAGCTGGCGGAGAAGCTCCGGCAGTTTGTATTCCCCATACAAATCGATGCCGTAATTCGTTACATCCTGCGCGATCAGAATCAGTTCCTTGCAGCCGGCTGCCGCAAGTTCTTCTGCCTCCGCCAGCACATCTTCCATCTTCTTGCTGCGAAAACCACCGCGAATAGAGGGAATCACACAGTAAGCGCAGTAATTGTTACAGCCCTCGGCAATTTTTAAGGTTGACGTAAAAGGATTACCGTCAAGCTTTCGCCGCATGCGCGGTAAGGTGTCACCGACACAGCCGCTGACAAGATTCTTGCGCGAATGCAAATTACGCAAAATCTCCGGCAGGCGTTCATATTCATTCACACCGATAAAACAGTCCACCTCCGGCATTTCATCAAAAAGCTCCTTGCTGTACCGTTCGGAAAGGCAGCCGGATACGACCAGCTTTTTTTCGCTTTCTCCGCTTTCCTTGTAACCGCTCATTTCCAAGATTTTATCGATGGATTCTTTTTTCGCGTCATTGATAAAGCCGCAGGTATTCACCATGATGATGTCCGCCTCCTCCGGCGAATCGGCCAGCGTGAAATCACGTTCCTCGCAGAGGCAGCCCTTGGCGACCTCTGTATCGTTAAAATTTTTGGGACAGCCTAAGGTTTCAATATATACTTTCATATTTGCTATGCTTCCGTCTCCTTCCCCATATTCTCAAATTCTTCTTCTGTCATCAGAACCTGCCGCGGTCGGCTTCCATCCTGCGGTCCTACAATACCGCGCGCCTCCATCATATCCACGATTCTTGCCGCGCGGTTATAGCCGATGCGAAAACGCCTCTGCAGCATTGAAACTGATGCCTGTCCACTTCGAACTACAAGCTCGATCGCGTCCGGCAGCAGATCATCCGTATCCTCGGCGTCATCCTGCACATTGCTGCGCTCGATGCGGGTCAGTACATCCTCGTTATAAGCGGGCTTGCCCTGCTCAACCTGCTCCTTGACAAATTCTATGACCTTATGTACCTCCCCGTCAGAGACGAAAGTACCCTGTACGCGGATCGGCTTGCCCATACCCATCGGATTGAACAACATGTCGCC
>URWB01000038.1 GCA_900551415.1 uncultured Eubacteriales bacterium | reverse complement strand
GGTCAGCTCGCTGGCGGGCGCGGTCATCATTACGGTCTACGAACTGGCGGTCGGCCTGCTGGTCAATGTGAAGTTCGGCTGGCATGTCTGGGACTATTCCGCGCAGCCTGGCAATGTGCTGGGGCAGATCTGCCCGACGTTTACCGCGATCTGGTTCGTGGTCTGCTTTTTGTTCCTGTCGGGGGTGCGGCTGCTGATGCATGCGGTTTAAGCACCGGATACGGCAAGAGGGCAGGATGCCACGAAGCATAAATGAAAAATAAATAAAGCAATAGGAGAAAATATGCGTTACAATTATCAAAAATTACAAAACGGCAGCGATATCCGCGGGATCGCAATGGAGGGTGTCGCAGGAGAGACTGTGAACCTCGGCGCGGAGGAAACGACGCGACTGACGAAGGGCTTTGTGCTTTGGCTCAGTGAAAAGCTGCAAAAAGCGCCGCAGGACTTGACGATATCGGTGGGACATGACAGCAGGCTCAGCGCGGAAAGCCTCAAATCGGCGATTCTTATGGCACTGCAGGAAATCGGCGCGACGGTCTATGACTGCGGTCTGGCGTCCACACCGGCAATGTTTATGTCTACTATTTTTGAAGATTACCGCTGTGACGGCGCGATCATGATCACCGCCAGTCACCTGCCGTTCAATCGCAACGGCTTCAAATATTTTGACCGGGACGGAGGACTCAACAAGGAGGACATCAGTCATATCATCGACTGCGCGCAGTGTGAGAATCTGGACGATCATTTTGACAGACTCGACTGCGCGGAGAATGGGAGTGACGCAGTCACAGGAAACGACGGCTGTGACAAGTCCGCACCTGAAGCCGGAAGCAAAACCGGCAGCGTACATAAAAAAGACCTGATCGCAAGCTATGCCGCGCACCTTCGAGAAAAAATCATCGCAGAGGTGCGCCATCCGCAGACGCCGGACAAGCCGCTTGCCGGTCTGAAAATCGTCGTTGACGCGGGGAACGGCGCGGGCGGGTTCTACGCGGAGCAGATTCTGGCGCCGCTGGGCGCGGATGTATCGGCGAGTCAGTTTTTGGAGCCGGACGGGCATTTTCCGAATCACCAGCCGAATCCGGAGAACAAGGAAGCGATGCAGTCTATCAGCCGCCGCGTTGTGGAAAGCGGCGCGGACTTCGGTCTGATTTTTGATACAGATGTGGATCGCTCATCTGCGGTTGATAAAAATGGCAGGGAAATCAGCCGTAATGCCATCGTTGCCATGGCGGCCGCGCTGATCGCGGTCGAGCATCCGGGTACGACAGTGGTGACCGACAGCATTACCAGTGACGAATTGACGGTATATCTGGAGGATTGCCTCGGACTCAAGCATCTGCGGTTCAAACGCGGCTACAAAAACGTCATCAACAAGTCGATTGCGCTGAACAAGGAGGGTATCAACAGCCAGCTGGCGATTGAAACCTCGGGACACGCGGCATATAAAGAAAACTACTTCCTCGATGACGGCGCGTATCTGGCGACCAAAATCGTCATCAAGGCGGCGCAGCTGGCGCAAAAGGGGGTCGGTATCGACGTTCTGCTGGCATCGCTTGCGGAACCGAAAGAAGCGCTGGAGGTGCGGTTCCCGATCAGCGGCGAAGATTTTGCGGCATACGGCGAACAGGTGCTTGCAGACCTCAAGACCTGGGCCTCGGCACCGGAGCAGGCAGCACGCGGATTTTCTCTGGTGGAGCCGAATTACGAAGGCGTGCGCCTCAATGTCCGTAACGCAGACACGACCGGTTGGTGCCTGCTGCGCAAATCGCTGCATGACCCGATCATGCCGCTGAATGTGGAAGTCAGCCAAGGCAGCTGCGAAAATATTTTGAACGAAATCAAAGATTTTTTGCGCAAGTATACGCAGATTGTGGTAAAATAAAGATACCGCAGGCTTATACCGGGAGTGGGAAGGAGCGAGGCAAATGAGTGACAAACTGTATACACTCGAAGAAATTCGCGAAAAAGTGAAGCCGATCGCAGCGGCCTATGGTGTCGAACGCGTTTATTTGTTCGGCTCCTACGCTCGAGGTGAAGCTACGGCAGAGTCTGATTTGGACTTTCGCATAGACAAAGGTAAAGTTAAAGGCTTTGCGTTTGGCGGACTGATTAATGCACTTTTGGATGCATTTGGTAAAAATGTTGATGTGGTCACGACAGCAAGTTTAGACCGAGAGTTTTTGCAGGAGATTGCGGGCGAGGAGGTACTCTTATATGCCTAAGTGTTCACGTGACAGCAGCATACTGCAGCACATGTTGGATTACTGTTTGGAAATTGACAGGACACTGCAAGAAATCTCGAATGAGAGAGAAAAATTTGATGCAAGCAGTACCCATCGAAATGCATTGGCTCTTTGCGTTCTTCAAATTGGTGAATTGGTAGGGATATTATCGGATGATTTTAAGACCGCATATCCGGAAATGCCTTGGAAAGATATCAAGCAGATGCGCAATATTGTTGCACATAAATATGGGTCTTTCGATTTTGATATTTTATGGGAGGTTGTCAGTGAGGATATTCCGGAACTGAGCGCTTTCTGTGAAAATCATTTGAGATAGAAGGAAATTATAACTAGACAGAGTAGGGACGGCGTGTTAAGTGCCGGCGGATGGGAAGTTGCCGCCGGACGAAAGCAAGCTTGCTGCGGTGCCGTACCCGCATCCGCTGCTGCAATCAGAGACAAAAGGCTCTCCTTTTTGCGGCGACTGTCGCAAGGATGGATTTTGTGCGGGCTGCGCCACGCGATTGACGTGTGGGATAGGCTTGCATAGAGTTCGAAAAAAGGAGGTTTTTTTATGAAAAAATTAGACTTGAAGGCTATGGTTACTTGTGCTGCGCTGATTGCTGCGGCGATCGTACTATCGCGGTTTTTGTCCATCAATGCGTGGAATCTCAAAATCGGATTTACGTTTGTGCCGGTATTTATCGCAGCCTATCTTTACGGACCGATCGGCGGCGCGGTGGTCGGCGGGATTGCCGACTTCATCGGTGCAATCCTGTTCCCGATCGGCGCCTACTTCCCGGGCTTTACGCTGACCTGTGTGATCACCGGCGCGGTGTACGGTCTGCTGCTGCACAGGAAGCAGACACCGCTGCGTATCTTGATCGCAATCGCAATCGTGCAGCTTGGCTGCGGGCTTCTGGTAAACACCTACTGGATCTCCGTCCTGTACGGCTCACCGTTTACGGCACTTTTGGTGACGCGCAGTGTGCAGTGTTTGATCATGATTCCGGTCGAGTTTATCGTCATCGGTGCGATGAGCCGCCTGCTCGCGCGGCATAAGGCGAGCCTTACGGCGTAGAAGGACCTGCGAGTATGATAGTGCAGCTGCTGCCATAAGGGCAGGATAGAAAACAAAAGAAAATCAAATCCATGAGGTGACGGGATGCAGGAATTGTTGATTCAGAGCTTGGAGATTGACTGGAGTGAGATTGATGCGCGGGATTATCTGCGCAGCATTCATGCGATACAAGCGATCGAGAGACTGGAGTTCCATAGTCCGGTCACCTTTTTTGCCGGTGAAAACGGCAGCGGCAAGTCAACGCTGCTGGAGGCCATCGCGGTTGCCCAGGGGTTTAACCCGGAGGGCGGAACGAAGAACTATAGCTTTTCTACTTATGATTCTCATTCCGGGCTTGCGGAGGCACTGCGGCTTGTACGCGGTGCGCGGCGTGCCAAATGGGGATATTTTTTGCGAGCAGAAAGTTTTTACAATGTGGCAACACAGGAAGAAAACTATGCAGAATTGCAGTGCCTGTCAGCGGGCTATCACCGAAAATCGCATGGCGAGAGTTTTTTGGCACTGGCACAGCAGGAGTTCCGCCCGCAAGGGCTGTATCTGTTAGATGAGCCGGAGGCTGCACTTTCCCCGCAGCGGCAGATGAGCCTGCTGGTAGAGATCGCGCGCTGTGCGGCACAGGGCTCTCAGTTTATCATTGCGTCCCATTCGCCGATTTTACTGGCGATGCCGGAGGCTGAAATTTTGTGTTTTGATGCAAACGGCATCCGTCCTTGCGCGTATGAAGAAACAGAAAGCTATCGGATCACAAAGCTGTTTCTCGACGACCGCAAGCGGATCCTGCATCATTTACTTGGCGGCATCGAGTGACACGAAAGGCAGAGGTTTGCAGTAAAGCAGGAGGAAGATATTTTCTTGGGAAATGATATAAAAATAACAAAGTTTTGTTGACGGTGCAGGGGCAATCCTTTATAATGAAGGAGAACGATATTGCAGATCTTACTTAATTCAGGAGGAGAAGATGAAGATGAGGAGATTGAAATTAGTTGCACTCGTTATGACTTTGGCTATGGTGATTTCTACGGCAAGTGCTTTCGCATGTACCGGTGCATACGTCGGCAAGGACGTCAGTGAGGACGGTACTACGATCATTGCACGCAGTGAAGACCAGGGAACCGGGGCTTATGCCAAGATGTTTAAGGTGCAGCCTCGTGTAACCAAGGCGGGTCGCTATTATGTGGACGAGGGAGAGGATCAGAAGGGTTTCAAGGTACCGCTTCCTAAGACAACCTATAAGTATACTTATGTGCCTGATGTATCCACACATGGAGACGGAGAATATCCTGCAAGCTGCACCAACGAATATGGCTTGGCAGTCGTAGGAACGGTTTCCGCAAGTCCTTCCGAGGCCTATGAGGCAGCGGACCCTTTCAAAGAGACCGGGACAGGTCTCAGAGAAGCAATTCTGCCGGGGCTGATCGCGTGTCAGGCGAAGACCGCGAAGGGTGCTGTCAACAAGCTGGCTGCACTGCTGGACAAATATGGCTCTGAAGAGGGCAATATTTTGTTCTTTACCGATCAGAAGGAAGCATGGATCTTTGAAGTTTACGGTGGTACGACTTATGCGGCTATGAAGATGCCGACGGATAAAGTCGCTGTCTTCGGCAACCAATTCATGATTGATGTGGTAGACGAAAACGATACAGAAAACTTCGTGTTCTCTAAAAACCTGTTTGAAACAATCGATAAGGTCGGCGCAGTCAAAGATGACGGAAAGTACAATCTGCTCAAGTCTATCAGCGGGCTGACTAGAGAAGAATATTCCAACATGAGAACCTGGATCGGACACAAGATTCTGGCACCGTCCAGCGTTGGCGCATACAGTGATACAGAGCTTTATCCGCTGTTCTATGCACCGGATAAGAAGGTTTCGGTTCTGGAAGTGATGGATATTTACCGTAACCGTTATGAAGGAACGGAATATGATATGATGAAAGCTGAGAACGTTGGCAGACGTCCGATCGGCGTAACACGTTCTTCGGATATCCATATCATTCAAACTTTCTATGATCTTCCGGCTGACACCTGCCAGCTGCAGTGGCTGGCCATGGGTAATGCGGAGCATTCGGTATTCATTCCGGCGTTCAGCGGCATCACGGATACACACAAATCCTACAAGATCGACAGCAACAACTACAACGCAAACAATATGTACTGGGCATGCAAACGTATCTGCGGCATCGCGGAGCAGGACAGAGAGTTCTTGAGCCAGGGTGTCAAGGATTACTGGAAAGCACAGGAGACTTCCATGTATAAGAGCACGATCAAAGACGTCAAAGCTCTGAAAAAAGCTTACAAGAAGAGTAAGAAGGATGGACGTGCTTACGCAACCAAGATCGCTAAGAACTATGCCGCAAAACAGCTTGCAAATTCCAATAAGTTATACAAGCAGCTGCTTTTCACATCGGTTGATAATGTGAATGACAGAACCAATAATGCGAGGAAAACAGTATTTGCTATGACTGCAAAATAAAAGTAATGTAATGAAAACCGGACGACAACTCACTGACAGCGGATGCAGCGAGGACAGTCGTCCGGTCTTATTTTTTAAACAAAAGATTTACAGAAGCAGCTCCATGTAAATATCCGATAGTTCAAAATGCGGTGTATCACAGGTGGTATAAGTAAATCCCATGCTTTCGTAAAGGCGCAGGGCAGATGTCAACTGGTGATTCGAGGAGAGGGTGAGTTTATGCTTACCTTCTTTTTTTGCAATTTCGACAACAGCTTCCATCAGTGCCCTGCCGATGCCCCGGCAGCGTGTGTTTTCCCGGACACCGAGTTTCAGAACCTCACCGGAATCGCCGTTGTTTTCGAGCATGACCATGCCGAGCACATCTTGTGCGGGATGCGCTGCAGATAAAGTATTGTTGACTGCAAGCAGGACATGACCCCCGCTGTCCAGGATCTGCTCCGGGTGATTGACCATTTCGACATCTAAATCCTCTAAAATGTCGTACTGTTTGAGCCAGGCCAGAGAAATTTCCGGCAGGGCTGCTTGATATGCTGCATGGTAAGGGATGATTTTCATACTTGACACCTCCATATCTTAAAAAGAGCTTCTCACGAAAACAGCTTGCGCTCTGCTACAAGCAGCGTTTGATACGCGTTTTGCGTTTTGCTGTGTAAACCTATCATAGCATACGGCGCAGAGCGCGGCAAGGGGGGTAAAATTTCAAAATATAAATTTGTGCGGTTTTATAAATATACACTATAAAGCGATAAAGCGATGCCGCGATAAAACGATAAAATGTCGTATGGTTTGACGGTGGTATCTTGGCAAAATCTAAGCAGATCTTTGATTTTTGCAGATTTGAACAAAAAAACTATGGCATAATTTTCACAAAAATATTATAATATGAGATAAGGACATGTAGTATGCTATACTGCATAAAAATACGATAAAAGTGGATATTTATAAGAAAATGGGGAGGGAAAAATGGCAGTAATCATCAATGGTCGTGACCTCACGATCGAGCAGGTCATCAGCGTGTGCAGGCATCACGAAAAGGTGGAGCTCGCGCCGGAGGCTGTGGAGGCTGTAAAAAAGGCAAGGGCCTATGTCGAGAAAAAGGTGGCGGAGAAGGCTGTTGTCTACGGGCTGACCACAGGCTTCGGCAAGTTTGCGAATGTTGCGATCGATACCGAGCAGACAGCGGTGCTGCAGCGGAATTTAATTATCAGCCATACCTGTTCGATGGGCAAGCCGTATGAACAGAAGTACGTCAGAGCAGCGATGCTTTTGAGAGCGAATTCTCTGGCGAGAGGAAATTCCGGCATTCGGCTGGAAACTCTGCAGACCTTGCTCGATATGCTGAACGCGGGTATCCATCCGATTGTACCGGAGAAGGGCTCAGTCGGCGCCTCCGGCGATTTGGCGCCGCTTTCATGCATTGCGCTAGGTTTAATCGGCTTAGGCAAGGTAGAGTATAAAGGCGAAGTGGTTGAGGCAAAGGATGCGTTCGCGCAGGCAGACTTGACGCCGGTGGTGCTGGCCTCCAAAGAGGGGCTGGCGCTCAACAACGGTACGCAGATGCTGACAGCCGTCGGTCTGAATACGCTGTACGATGCGATGAACCTGATGAAGATTGCGGATATCGCAGGCGCGCTGACCGGTGAGGCGCTGCATGCCATTGCCAAGGCCTATGATCCAAAAACCCATCTTCTTCGAGGGCATCAGGGGCAGATGGACGCGGCGGAGAATATGAGAACTCTGCTGGAGGGTTCTAAGAACGCGCTGCCGCTGCACGATACAAAGGTACAGGACCCGTATTCCCAGCGCTGTCTGCCGCAGATTCACGGCGCGTCCAGAGACGCGATTGCTTATGTATACGGCGTTGTCGCGCGGGAAATTAACGCGGTTACGGACAATCCGATCGTCTTTCCGGACGAGGACGAGGTCATCTCCGGCGGCAATTTCCACGGGCAGCCAATGGCATTGGCCTTCGACTTCCTGAAGATCGCGATCTCAGAGCTGGCGAATGTTGCGGAGCGAAGAACCGAGCGGCTGGTCAATCCGGCGATGTCCGAGGGGCTGCCTGCGTTCCTGGTCAAGGACGGCGGTTTGAACAACGGCTTTATGATCGCACAGTACGCCGCCGCGTCGATGGTTTCCGAGAACAAGGTGTACGACCACCCGGCTTGCGTGGATTCGATCCCGACATCGGCCAATCAGGAGGATCACGTATCCATGGGCGCGACCTCAGCCAGAACCGCCGCGATGGTACTCGACAATGCGCAGAAGGTCATCGGCATCGAGCTGGCAGCTGCGGCACAGGCGATCTGGCTGCGTCAGGAAATGGGCGAACATGGCATCGATAATCTGGCTCCGGCGACCAGAGCGGCGTATGATTTTATTCGAAGCAAGGCGGAACCGGTCGAGAAAGATATCCTGATGATCGATTATCTGGCAAAATTCGATGAGATGGTTAAAGATCATTCCATTTTGGAAGCGGTGGAAAAAGTGGCAGCTTTGAAGTAAGGTCAGAAACTGCGGTGTCCGAAGCGGCAAGACGGAGCGGAGACTGCTCAAAGGACAGATGGTGCTTCGGGAAATAGGAGTGCGTGTGTATAGAGCGGACGAGGAGGCTCGGACAGCGCCGCTTACCTGCCTCTGCGCAGGCATACCGATGAAAAACCACAGAAACACAGAAAAAGACCGTATGGCAGAAGGATAGACAGAAAGGAACAGGAGGAACTGATATCATGCTCAAAAACGAAGAAATCAGAGGCGCAATGACAATCCAGCTTGGTAACGAATATCCGGACTATCCGGAATTTGCGGAAGGCATCCGTCGTGCGCCGGACAGAGGATTCCGGCTGACCAAGGCGCAGACCAGAATCGCGCTCAAAAACGCATTAAGATACGTACCGGAGGAACTGCACGCAAAGCTGGCGCCGGAGTTCATGGAGGAACTGACGACCCGCGGCAGAATTTATGCTTACCGTTACAGACCGAAGGAAAGAATCTACGGCAAGCCAATCGACCAGTACAAAGGCAAATGCCTGGCAGGAAAGGCTTTCCAGGTGATGATCGACAACAATCTCGACTTTGACGTCGCACTCTATCCATATGAACTGGTTACCTACGGTGAGACCGGATCGGTATGCCAGAACTGGCTGCAGTATCGGCTCATCAAAAAATATCTCGAAGAACTGACGGAAGATCAGACCTTGGTTGTGGAATCCGGACACCCGTTGGGACTGTTTCCGTCCAAACCAACCGCGCCGCGTGTCATCATCACCAATGCCATCATGGTCGGTATGTATGACAATCTTGACGACTGGGAAATCGCCGAGGAAATGGGCGTAGCCAATTACGGACAGATGACGGCGGGCGGCTGGATGTACATCGGGCCGCAGGGCATCGTACATGGCACCTTCAATACGATTCTCAACGCCGGACGTAAGGAGCTGGGCGTACCGGAGGACGGAGACCTGACCGGACATACTTTCGTATCTTCAGGTCTCGGCGGTATGAGCGGCGCACAGCCAAAGGCAGCCAACATCGCCAATGCTGTCGGTATTTTCGCGGAAGTCGACCTTTCTCGGATACAGACCAGACACGAGCAGGGCTGGGTCGATGTGATCATGGACGATATCGATGCAATTTTCAAGCTGGCAAATGAAAAGCTCGCGGCAAAGGAGTCTATCTCCATCGCTTACCACGGCAACATCGTCGATCTGCTCGAAGCAGCGGTGGCAAAAGATTTCCATATCGACTTGCTTTCCGACCAGACCTCCTGCCACAATGTCTATAATGGCGGTTACTGTCCGGTTGGCATGAGCTTTGAAGAAAGAACCCGGGAGCTGCACGAAAACCGCGACAACTTCATCAAGGAAGTTGATAAGACCCTGCACAGACATTACAAGGCGATCAAGACGCTGACGGAAAGAGGAACGTACTTCTTTGACTATGGCAACTCCTTCATGAAGGCCATGTACGACGCCGGTGTGAAGGAAATCTCCAAGAACGGTTATGACGATAAGGACGGATTTATCTGGCCGTCCTATGTAGAGGATATCATGGGACCGATCCTCTTCGATTACGGCTACGGTCCATTCCGTTGGGTCTGCCTGTCCGGCAAGCCGGAGGATCTGGATGCGACCGATAAGGCCGCGATGGAGGTTATCGACCCGAACCGCCGCGGACAGGACAGAGACAACTGGATCTGGATTCGTGACGCGAAAAAGAACAAACTGGTCGTCGGTACGCAGGCGCGTATTCTGTATCAGGATGCGGAGGGCAGGCGCGACATCGGTCTGGCGTTCAACAAGCTGGTCCGGGAGGGCAAGATCGGTCCGGTCATGATGGGTCGCGACCATCACGATGTATCCGGTACAGACTCTCCATTCCGGGAAACCTCCAACATCAAGGACGGCTCTAATGTGATGGCGGATATGGCAGTGCAGTGCTTCGCGGGCAATGCCGCCAGAGGGATGTCGCTCTGCGCGCTGCATAACGGCGGCGGCGTCGGCATCGGCAAGGCGATCAACGGCGGTTTCGGTCTCTTGCTCGACGGCTCCGAGCGCGTTGATGAAATCCTGCGTTCCGCGATGATGTGGGACGTTATGGGCGGCGTAGCCCGCAGAAACTGGGCGAGAAACGATCACGCGGTCGAAACCTCCGTTGCTTACAACAAGAATTACGCGGGTAAGGGTCATATCACCATTCCGTTTATTGCGGATGATGCGTTGGTAGATGAGACCGTAGATAAATTTGTAAAATAGAGTATAAGGGAAAGCCGAGGCGGACCGGACTGTGCGGCTTTGCGAGGGGATTCGGAAGGGTTCTGTGTCTCGCGCAAGCCACGAACAGTCAGAGCAATCGCGCGAGGACAGAAGCCGCCGCGGCATGAAGTACAAAAATTTGAAAAACATAAAAACAAGAGGAAATCGTATGGCAACCTTACTGATAAAAAATATCGGCACCTTGCAGACGCCGATCGGCAGCTTCGCACACAAGGGCAGACAGCAGGGAGAAAACCGCAAGCTGCATCAAGCGGCAATTCTCGCGGAGGACGGCGTCATCAAGGCGATTACCGCGGACGGCACCTTGCCTTGCAGCGAAGATGAGGCGGATACGGTCATTGATGCGGAGGGCAACCTCGTGACGCCCGGACTGGTGGACGGGCATACGCACATGGTGTTCGGCGGCTATCGACAGAATGAGATCCCGCTCAAGCTCAAGGGCGCGGGCTATCTGGATATCCTGCGGGCAGGCGGCGGTATCAACGATACCGTCCAAAAGACCCGCGCGGCAAGCTTTGAGGCTTTATACGCAAAGACCGAAGGCTTTTTGGATGAAATGCTGGAGCTGGGCGTGACGACCTGCGAGGCTAAGAGCGGTTACGGCATTGATCTTGAAACAGAGGTCAAGCTGCTGGAGGTACTCAAGGCGCTGGATCAGAATCATCCGATGGATGTGGTTTCCACGTTCATGCCCGCGCATGTCGTGCTGGCAGACTGGAAAGGCAGAGAGGACGAGTTCATTCAGCTCTGCATCGACGAAATGATGCCGTATGTCAAAGAGCATGAATTGGCGGAGTTTATCGATATCTTTACGGAAGATTCTGTGTTCGATGCGGCGCAGAGCCGCAGATATCTGGAGGCGGCGAGAAATCTGGGATTCGGGCTCAAGATTCACGCGGACGAGATCAAAGCCATCGGCGGCAGCGTACTGGCGGGTGAGCTTGGCGCGACCTCGGCGGAGCATCTGATCGTGATCGATGATGCGGGGATGGCATCTATGGCGCGGGGCGGCACGATTGCGATGTGTCTGCCTGCGACTTCGTTTTATCTGGGCGCAACCTTCGCGCCGGCTCGCCGGATGATTGACGAATTTGAGATTCCGGTCGCTATGGCGTCGGATTTCAATCCGGGATCCTGTCCATCGCTGAATTTACAGTTCGTAATGAACCTCGGCTATCTCAAATACCGGATGACGCCGGAGGAGATTTTGACGGCAGTAACCATCAATCCTGCCTGCGGCATCGGCCGCGGCGAGACAGTGGGCACGCTGGAGGCAGGTAAACAGGCGGATCTGGTCATCTGGAACGCGCCGAACATGGAGATGCTCTGCTACCGCTTCGGTTCTAACATGGCTCTCGCGACAATTAAGAAAGGAATTTTGGTATAGACATGAAATTAGCAGATATGACAGTCAAAGATTATTTAGACCTTTTGAAATCGGACGCGCCCGCGCCGGGCGGCGGTTCTGTGAGCGCGCTGACCGCGGCGCAGGGCATCGGGCTGGTCGGTATGGTGGCAGCACTGACCATCGGCAAGGAGCGCTACCGGGATTTTGAAGCGGTGTGCATCGCGGCAAAAGCGGAGGCGGACGCGCTCTGCGAAAAGCTGACGCTCGCCATCGACAAGGATACGGAAGCCTTCAATCTGGTGTCCGCGGCATATAAGCTGCCGAAGGACACCGAAGAACTGAAGGCAGCAAGGAGTAAGGCGATTGCAGACGCGACGCTCAAGGCAACCGAGGTTCCGTTCGAAACCTTGACACTCTGTTTGGAGGGGTTGAAAGTAACGGCAAAGCTGGTCGGCAAGTCGAACCCGAATGCCGCCTCTGACCTCGGCGTGGCAGCGCTGAATCTGCTGGCGGGCATTAAGGGCGCATGGCTGAATGTGCTGATCAATCTGCCGGGCGTCAAGGACGAAGCAGCGAAGGCAGGCTTTGCAGCCGGCGCGGCGATGGTTGCGGAAGCGGAGAAGCTGGCAGCGGAGATATACGAGAGCGTAAAGGCTTCGTTATAGGCCCGCGCAGGCAAAATGAGAATTTGTAGCGCGGAACATGACGCATGCCGCCTGACATGCCGGATTTCACAGATGTTCAGCGGCGCGCCGCATGCCGCGCATAGCATACATATACAGCGAAAACAGGGAAATCTCACGAAAAGCCGTAAAAGCCGGCAGGAGATGTTTTCCCGGGAAAAGAAAAGGAGAACGAAAATGGCGCAGATTATTGAAAGCATTCCGAATATTTCTGAGGGCAGGAGACAGGACGTGATCGAAGCCTGCGTGGATCAGATCCGCACGACGCCGGGCTGCACGCTGCTGAACTATTCTTCCGACCCGAATCACAACCGGACGGTCATTACCTACATTGGTGACGCGAAGGGCGTGGAAGAGGCGAGCGTGAAGCTGGCAAAAAAAGCGGTGGAGCTGATCGACTTGACCAAGCATACCGGAGAGCATCCGCGTATGGGCTGTGTGGATGTAATGCCGTTTGTTCCGGTGAAAGACGCAACGAACGAGGAATGTATCGCGTTGTCCCAGATCGTCGGCAAGCGCATCGCAGAGGAGGCGGACCTGCCGGTGTTCCTGTATGAAATGTCCGCGACCCGTCCGGAGAGAAAGAATCTGGCGACAATCCGCAAAGGACAGTTCGAGGGCATGGCCGAAAAAGTACAGCAGGAGGAATGGGAACCGGACTTCGGCGGCAGACGGATCCACCCGACAGGCGGTGTGGTCGCGGTCGGCGCGAGACCGCCGCTGGTTGCCTACAACCTCAATCTCAATACTTCAGATGTGCAGATCGCGAAGAATATCGCGAAGATCATTCGCGAGAAGGACGGAGGCTTAAGATGCGTCAAAGCGATGGGCTTCATGCTGGAGGATCGCGGCATCGCACAGGTTTCCATCAATATGACGGACTATCGTGTGACTCCGCTGTACCGCGTGACAGAGCTGGTCAAGGCAGAAGCCAGAAGATACGGCGTGCAGGTCATCGGCACCGAGGTCGTCGGTCTCTGCCCGATGAAGGCGCTCGTGGACTGCGCGGAATATTATTTGCAAATTGAGGATTTTGATTTTGACGCGCAGGTCTTGGAAAATTATATTTTATAGTATATAATAAGGGTGTCGCTGCTCGCGGGCGGCGGCACACTTTATCTTTCTTATTAGGAGACAGCAAATGAGCATCAAAGAATTTTCCAATTCCTTTTCCTTAACCGATGAAATCGCGGATATCGTCAGAGAGCGAATCTTAAAAGGGGAATATGAAATCGGTGAAAAAATCAAAGAAAACCAAATCGCGACGGAACTTCGTGTCAGCCGCACGCCGATCAGAGAGGCTTTTAAGCTCTTGGAAAACGAGGGACTGATTGACTACATACCGAATCGCGGCTGCTTTGCCAAGGGATTTACCAAGCAGGACGTCGAGGATATTTACGCGGTCAGAGAAGCGCTGGAGGAGATGGCTGTTCGGTGGGCAGTCGCGCGAATTACCGAGGATGAAATCAAGGAGATGGAAGAGCAGTGCGATTTGATGGAGTTTTATACGCGCAAGAAGGATAAAAAAAAGGTCATGGAGATGAATACCTCCTTCCACGAAGTGATTTACGCGTCTGCAAAAAGCCGCTTTTTGGCACAGGTGCTGCGCTCCTACAAGGACTATATTGACAAGACGCGCAAATCGATTTTTTACGAGCAAGCCTATTTAGAGGCAATCTTAAAGGAGCATCGCGCGATTTTGGAAGGAATTCGCGAAAAGAATCAGGAAAAAGCGGTAGCGGCGATGGCAAGACATCTGGAATGCTCACAGGCCAGAGCCGAGGCTGTTTGGAATTTGAAATAAAACTATCGCAATCCACTGGCTTTAGACGGTAGGTAGTTCGCATAGCGGTTTGAAACGCGGAGCGGACGGCAAAGACTCGCGCACCACGGCTAAAAGCGGAGTTTATCTGGAGTTTATCTATGGAAATCAAAAAGAAACAATCGACGCGCAAACGGAGCGCTGCGAGATGGATCGTGGTGCTGCTTCTGCTCGCGGTGTTTCTTTTTTCCTTGTACCAAATCTTGCGAATTTTGTATGGGTACAGGCAGGCGAAAGCGGTCTACGAAAATGCCGAAAGAGCATATCTGATACCGGTATCGCGCGACGAGACTGAAGCGGAAACGGAAAGGATACCGCCAGCGATAGATTTTGAGGCATTGCAGGCGGTGAACAAAGATGTGATTGGGTGGATTTTCATTGAGGGTACAGAGGTGAATTATCCCATACTTTTGGGCGTGAACAATCAACAGTATCTCTTTCAGTCCTACGAAAAAAAATATACGGTCGCGGGCAGTATCTTTTTGGATTACCGCTGCGGCGCGGATTTTGAAGACGCGCGAACGGTCATATACGGACACAATATGAAGAATGGCATGATGTTCGGCAAACTGGATCGATATCAAAAGGCCGATTATCTCGCGGAGCATCCGTATGTTTATATTCTTTTGCCAGAGGGAGGATGGAAGAAGTATCGCGTGCTCGACTGCGGACAGGCAGCGATTGACGGGGAAACCTATGATTTGCCCCGCAGTACGGAAGATGCAGACGCGGACAGACTTCTGACCCTCTCGACTTGCACCAACGACAGCCGCGACGATGTACGCTTTGTGGTAAACTGCGTGCTGGAGGAGGTCGGGACGCAGAATCCGGATCATTAAATATGTGCGAAAAACCGGTGCGCGAACAGAAGATACATGTTCGCGCACCGGTTTTTTTGATGATGTCGGAAATATCGTGCAGTGATATTTGCGGAATAATGACGAAACATCTTGAGAAGCAGCGTTCATTCATGAGTGACATGTGTCCACAGAAATCAGTATTTCGTTATGCGCATCTTTGCTCCCGGATCCCGCGGGAACCTGTCAAAATCAAATTGACAGATGCGTTGAAAATGTTTATAATAAAGACAAAATGAGAATGTCAGTAGAATAAGTCAGGAGAATGAGATGGAAAATATGATGAGCCTTGAAGAAGCCGTCAGAAGAATTGAAGAATTAGAAAAAGAAAATGCGCAGCTTCGCGTACAATTGGAATATTACCAAAGTCGAAAAACGAGTGGAAGAAAAAAACATAATGCGAAATGGATGGCAATTTACAATGACTTTATCGTGTGCTATGAAACAGGCATGACCATGCTGGAGATCGCGAAACGAAATGGAGTCAGCGAGAGAACCATTTACAGATATAAGGAAGAATACGAAAAAATGAAGGGCAGCGGAGAGTAGAGCATTTTTGTGTTTTCATAAAAATGGTCGTGAGTGTTCGAATCGGTTTTATCGTAAACATCAAACGGCGTTTCGTTTGCGGCAAAAAAGCAGGAAGGGACTATATGAAAGAAGAGAAGAAAGAAGGAATTACAGTTATTGATGTTACAGAAGAATATATGAAGGATCGGCTTTATGAATTCAGAGGAAGAAAAGTTATGCTCGATACAGATCTGGCAGAAATCTATGGATACGAGACTAAGAATTTTAAACGGCAGGTTAATCATAACATTGCAAAATTCGAGGGTGATGATTTTATGTTTGAGTTGACTGCGGAAGAGGTTGAAAAGCTTTCAAGGTGCAAAAATTTCACCTTGAAAGCAAGGAGAGGTTCCAATATAAAGTATAAGCCGTATGTGTTTACAGAACAGGGTGTTTACATGCTTATGACCGTTTTACATGGAGATCTTGCGATTAAGCAAAGTCGCGCGCTTGTGAAGACTTTCAAGAAAATGAAAGACTATATTTTAGAAAATCGCGATCTGATTGGTCAGCGAGAAATGCTTCAGTTAAGTATGGAGACGGCCAGTAACTAATAAAAGGTGAGCATGGAAAAATACCTGCTGTAGTTTCAACGATGTTAGACAATGGACAGTTCGCGAAGTCGGAAGGCGCGATTTCATCTGGCGGACAAAGAACAATTTGACAGATTGAAAAAAATATTTTAAAATAGGAAGCATAAGAAATGGCCGTCAGAAGGCGGCGAGAAGATTACCATGAAGGTAGTGCGAGAATAAGCGCTGTTTTTGTGGTTTTTTGTTTTTTGAAGGAGGGCGACCTTTCATCGTCTGAAGCGGAAACGAAGATAACAGACAGATCACAGAATGGAGGCCAAAGGGATGACATTACAGGATTTTTTTGAAAAAAATCCGAAAGCGGCAATCGCGTTTTCAGGCGGGGTGGATTCCTCCTACCTGCTGCATGAAGGAATGCGTTTCGGGAAAGACGTCAAGGTATATTATGTGAAAAGCCAGTTTCAGCCGGAATTTGAGCTTGCGGACGCGAAACGTCTGGCAACAGAGCTGGGCGCGAACATGCAGATCATCGAGGTGGATGTATTGCAACAGGAGGCTGTGATCCAAAACCCACCGAACCGCTGTTACTATTGCAAGCAGGCAATCTTCGGGACAATTCTTGCAGCAGCGGCAGCGGACGGTTATACGGTGATCCTGGACGGTACGAACGCGTCGGATGACGCAAACGATCGACCGGGCATGCAAGCCCTCGCGGAGCTGCGCGTGCTGTCACCGCTGCGCCTTTGCG
Source organism: uncultured Eubacteriales bacterium (assembly GCA_900551415.1). Taxonomy (GTDB): domain Bacteria; phylum Bacillota; class Clostridia; order Peptostreptococcales; family Anaerovoracaceae; genus CAG-238. The sequence goes on along the minus strand of URWB01000038.1, from coordinate 1,249 downwards.
GACTGACAAAGGATGAGATTCGAAAAAAATCGCGGGAGGCAGGGCTGTTTACCTGGGATAAGCCCGCCTATGCCTGCCTCGCGACGCGGATTCCGAGCGGCATGCAGATCACCGGAGAGCTTTTGACCCGGGTAGAGGGCGCCGAAGGCGCGCTGTTTGCGATGGGTTTTACGGACTTTCGGGTGCGCGTGCGGGAGGGCGGAGCGCTGCTGCAGTTCCATCGCGCACAGATGGAAGAAGCACGCACACGCCGCGCGGAGATTACGGAGAAGCTGAAACCATGGTTTCCGGTGTTATTGCCGGATTGGGAGGTACGTTGATGGAACAGTATGAATTAAAAGAGATGCTCACGCATGTCGCGGACGGGAGCGTGAGCGTGGAAGAAGCGGTGCGCAGGCTCAAATGCGCGCCGTTTGAGGAGATCGGCATTGCCTCGTTGGACGCGCACCGCGGGATCCGGCAGGGCGCATCAGAGATTATCTACGGCGCGGGCAAAACCGCGGCACAGATCGTCAAGATCGCGGAGACCTTGCGAAGCGGCGGACAGCAGACGATCCTCATCACGCGTGTGGATGCGGAGAAGGCTGAGGCAGTACGGGAAGCACTGGCGGCAGACGTGCCGTTCACTTATTTTGCGGAAGGACGCATCGGTCTAGTCGGCAAGAAAGCCGCGCCGCGGCGTGAGGGATATATTCTGGTGGCGACCGGCGGAACCAGTGATATTCCGGTCGCCGAGGAAGCAGCATTGACCGCGGAGATTCTCGGCAATCATGTACGCCGCGTCTATGACGTCGGGGTTGCAGGGCTGCACAGGCTGCTCGCGCATTTAGATGACATCATGGGCGCTCGCGTCATCATCGCGATCGCGGGCATGGAGGGTGCACTCGCGTCGGTCATCGGCGGTCTGACCGACGCGCCGGTCATCGCGGTACCGACCAGTGTCGGCTACGGTACCGCGCTCGGCGGTGTGACAGCACTGCTTTCGATGCTCAATTCCTGTGCCAGCGGCGTCAGCGTCGTGAATATCGACAATGGTTTCGGCGCCGGTTATCTGGCCGGACAGATCAACAATATGGAGGGTTAGACGGATGAAAACTTTATATATCGAATGTGCGATGGGGGCGGCGGGCGATATGCTGACCGCGGCACTTCTGGAACTGATGCCGGATAAGGAAGCCGCGCTTGCCAAACTGAATGCCATGGGAATCCCGGGTGTGGCTTTTGAAGCAGAGCCGAGTGCAAAGTGCGG
>URWB01000037.1 GCA_900551415.1 uncultured Eubacteriales bacterium | reverse complement strand
CTGCCAGCCGGAATGATCCCATGGCTCCTGCATGGTCAACGGCGCGATGGTCTCTATTCTTGCTGCCAAATTATCAATTTTCATGCGAGACACCTCCTAAGCAAGGTTTGCAGATAATAAACTCTGTATTCCTGTCGCTGCAGCGCCTTCGGCGTGGTCAGCGAGCCTTTTTGCATGGAGTCTAAAATTTCTGTTTCCAAACGCAGCTTGCCTCGCAGATAATCCTCAGTCAGCGGATTGCGAAACCGAAGCAGGCTCAGCGGAAATTCATACTCAATATCGTCTGCGTTCATCTGGCGTGTGATGGCGACCTCCTTCGGCACGACGGTCAGTATCTCGCAGATAAACTTGCCTTCGCGGACCAATTGTTCGTTTATAATACTGAAACCGTTGTCATACAGCCAAAAACGAAGTCTGCCGATGTGGCGGCGCGGCTGCAGGATATATTTCGAAAACGACCATGATTTTTGTAGGTCTTTACCCAAGAGCTCGCTCATCAAATTACCGCCCATGCCGGCCATTACGACAGCATCCACTTCTCCCGGGGCAAGAACCTCCAGTCCGCTGCCAAGCCGCAAATCAAACGCCGCAGCCGGCGCGAAAAAACGGCAGTTTTCCGCGGCTTTTTCTAAGGAACCGCGGCTGATATCCGCCATAATCACCTGTGGTGAAATACCTTTTTCCCAAAGATAGAGGGGTAGGAAACCATGATCGGTGCCGATGTCCGCCATCGTTTCTCCCTGTTGAATCTCATTCGCAATCACCTGCAGTCTTGGTGTCAGCTTCATTATTCCAAATAATCCTTTAATTTTTTACTTCTGCTCGGATGGCGCAGCTTGCGCAGAGCTTTCGCTTCAATCTGACGAATTCTCTCGCGCGTGACATCAAACTCCTTGCCTACTTCCTCTAAGGTTCTGGCTCTGCCGTCCTCCAATCCGAAGCGAAGCTTCAGCACCTTTTGCTCCCTTTCGGTCAAGGTATCCAAAACCTCGATCAACTGTTCCTTGAGCATAGAGAAAGCCGCTGCTTCTGCCGGAGCCGGCACATCATCATCCGGTATGAAATCACCCAGATGGCTGTCCTCTTCCTCACCGATCGGTGTTTCCAAGGAGACAGGCTCCTGCGCGATTTTTTGAATTTCTCTGACCTTTTCGACGGAGATATTCATCTCCGCGGCGATTTCTTCCGGGGTCGGTTCACGCCCGTAGGTCTGCAAGAGCTGTCTGGAAACGCGAATTAATTTATTGATCGTCTCGACCATGTGTACCGGAATACGAATCGTTCTCGCCTGATCGGCGATGGAACGTGTAATGGCCTGGCGAATCCACCAGGTCGCGTAGGTCGAAAACTTATATCCTTTGCGATAATCGAATTTATCTACGGCTTTGATCAAGCCGAGGTTTCCCTCTTGAATCAAATCCAAGAACAGCATGCCTCTGCCGACATAGCGTTTGGCGATGCTGACAACCAGTCTGAGATTCGCTTCACAAAGACGTTTTTTTGCTTCCTCGTCGCCCTGCTCCATACGCTTGGCAAGCTCAATTTCCTCGTCCGCGGACAACAGCGGCACCTTGCCGATTTCCTTAAGATACATGCGTACCGGATCGTCAACCGCGATTCCCTTTGGAATGGAAGCTTCCAAATCGATTTCTTCCGCCTCGTCCATGATCACGTCGGGATCCTCTGTAATATCGACATCATTCTCCAATAAAATTTCAAAATCATCCGGTTCCGTTTCGGAAACGATCTCGATGCCCTTAGACATCAGCGCCTCGTAGAGATCATCCATCTGATTTTTATCTAAATCCGTATTTTCCAAAACATCCGCAATCATCGTATAGGTCAGCTGATTCTTGGACTGTTTCCCTTTTTCTAAAAGAACACTCAGCAGCTCCTGCTTTTTTTCTTCCGGGGTCAGCGTCACACTTTCCGTCTGAGCGGCTTCTTGATTCTGTGGGCTGCTCTGATTTTCGTTTTGTTTTTTTTCTGTTGTCATGAATTAGTTCCCCCATGCGACTTCATTTTATCTTGAACTTCCATCAGTTCTTTGGTCAATTGTTGTACCGCGTTTTCATCCGCGCTTTCATCCGCCAAGGACAGGCGGTCGATCAGTTCGCGTTCCTTGCTCCGCAACTTGTCGTACTCTTTTTTGTGCAGACACTCCGCGAAAACCTGTTCTTCGTTGCCCGCGATTATGACCTGCTCCAGCCTCCGCAAGAGCTGCTGGCCTTCCTCAGGCTCCAGTCTGTCCAAAATGTCTTCCTTGTGAAAATCCCCCCGCGTGCCGTAAAGCTCAAACGCCGCGTTCATTACCTTGCGGCTGAGGCTGCTTTCCAGCAGGTCTTCGTGCTCCAGGAGCGTCTCCGAAAAAAAAGGATTCATCAAGAGCAGCTTGAGTACGGTTGCCTCCAAAAGCGGCAGTTCTGAATTTTTGGCTTGCGATTCTTCACGTCCGTAGGCCGGCTCCCGCTTGTCAGGCGGCGTTTCTCCACCGTAACCTCCAAAGGTCTCCATGCGAATCGCGCCCTCAGAAATCTTAAGCTCCCTCGCGATTTTTTGTATATAGATATCTGCCTCTACCGGTCCTAGATTTTTGAGGATCGGCGCAGCTTTTTTCATAAAGTCCAGCTTCCCTTCCTCTGTACTCAGATTCAGGTCTTTTTGCGCTCCCAAGAGCTTATAGTCAATCATCGGCAAGGCTTGATCCACAAGCTTTAAGAAAGCGTCCTTGCCGTTTTTTTTGATAAAATCATCCGGATCCTTGCCATCTGTCACGTGCAGAACCTTAACTTTGCAGTCCTGCTTGCTGAGTACCTCAATACCGCGCAGCGCGGCGTTACGGCCTGCGCTGTCCGCGTCATAGGAAAGTACGACATTTTTGGTATAGCGGTTGAGCAGGCGCGCCTGATTGTCCGTCAAGGCTGTGCCAAGAGAAGCGCCGACGTTTCGCACGCCGTTCTGGTACAGAGAAATCGCGTCCATATAGCCTTCAACAAGAATGGCGTAACCTTCCTTGCCGATGTCCTGCTTCGTGATGTTGAGCGCGTATAGATTGTTTTTTTTCTGAAAAACCTTGTTCTCCGGGGAATTCAGATACTTAGGCTCTGCTTGTCCGATCGCGCGTCCGCCGAAGCCGATGACCTTGCCGCTGGTATTGATAATCGGAAACATCACGCGATTGCGGAACTTATCATAATATTTCCCCTTACTTTCGGAAATTAAACCCAATTCCAGTAAAATTTTTTCGGAAATCCCTTTTTTCTTAAAAAACAGATACAAGCTGTCCCAGCTTTCATCCGCGTAACCAATCCCGAATTTTTTTAGAATCGCGTCATCCATGCCGCGATTTTTCATATAGGTATAGCCTGCGTTCTGCTGCTCGGTAAAGGCACGATAAAAGAAACGCGCGGCTTCCTTATTAATCTCATAATACTTCTCACGGTCTCCGTTCCCTTTGTGCAGGCTGATTGACAGACCGTTCTCCGCCGCGAGCTTTTCGACGGCTTCCTGAAACTCCAAATTGTAGTAACGCTTGGTAAATTCAATTGCGTCTCCGCTCGCGCCGCAGCCGAAGCAGGTAAAAATCTGTTTTTGCTCCGAAACAACAAAAGACGGCGTCTTCTCGTTATGGAACGGACAAACGCCCTTAAAATTTGATCCGGCGCGGCGCAGTGGCACAACCCGGCCAATGACATCAACGATATTCAGTCTGCTTTTCAGTTCCTCCAGCGTAGCCTGCGGAAAAGATTGACTCATGCGTACTCCCTCAAATCGAAAGATCCCCTTTATAAATAGGCACAAACTGCCTTTCATTCATAATATACAAGATAAATCCTTCTTTTCCTTTTTTCTTTTTTTGATTTTGTGTGAAGATTCGGTGATTTTTTTACATAAAAAATACCGAAGCGTTCACTCCGGTATTCCATTCCTCTTTTGCTTTAATAGGTAAAGTCAGCTTTCGCTTCATTCAGCTCTGCAAGACCGTTTTCAATCGTCTTTTCGATTTCTTCATCGGTAAACTTACAGCCTTCTCTTTCGGCGTAGGCTTTCATACCGACTTTCAGAGTTTCTTTCGCGACATCCGCCTGCAAAGAATTCGGATTTAAATCGTTAACTGCTTCCTCAAACGCGAATCTTAAAAAATCATTTTGTGTCATGTCCATGGACCTCCCTTTTACGTTCTAAAACGGTTTCATAGGTTTCAATTTTCCTTTTTTATTTTACACAAAACCATTTTTATTGTCAATAAATAAACAAGTAAAACTGCCTGCAAAAGCGTCGATATCCATTTCTTAGCGTTTTCTTTATCCCGCGCGCTATTTCCACGCGCGCGGCACAAAAAGCTCCGTATAAGTGTTCAGTGCGAAGCGGTCGGTCATGCCTGCGATGTAGTCCTTGACCGCCTCATTCGTGCCATCTAGCGCAGCGATGACCTGCAGATCTTCCGGCAGTGCCTCTACATGCTCCAAAAAATAATCATACAGCGAGCTCAACACAACATCTACCTTGTTCAAATCCTCTTCCCGTTTGACCCTGTTGCTCTTGTATACATTGGCAAACATAAAAGTTCGCAAAAGATCAAGTTCTGTCTTGTAGTCACTGCTCTGTGAGACGCGGTTTTTCCCATCGCTGTTTCTCACCACATCATTCACCATATTATCGATGCGTTCTCTATGACTCCGACCGAAAAGCGCGAGTGAAGAGCTTGGAATATCCTCTAAACTGATGACGCCGCTGCGCAGCGCGTCGTCAATATCGTGATTGATGTAGGCGATACGGTCGCTGAGCTTCACAACCTGCCCCTCCAGCGTGAACGGAAGCTGTCCGCCGGTGTGATTTATAATGCCGTCCCGCACTTCCATCGTCAGGTTCATCCCCTTGCGCGAATCTGTGCTTTCGAGCACATCTACCACGCGCAGGCTCTGCACATTGTGTTCAAAGCCGCCGGGATGAATCTTATTGAGGATTTCCTCACCGTTATGCCCGAACGGGGTGTGCCCGAGGTCATGGCCGAGCGCGATAGCTTCCGTCAGGTCTTCATTGAGATTTAAGGATCTGGCGATGGTTCTCGCGATCTGCGAAACCTCAAAAGTATGCGTCAATCTGGTGCGAAAATGGTCGCCCTCCGGCGCCAAAAACACCTGTGTCTTGTGCATCAAACGCCGAAAGGCTTTCGAATGAACGATGCGGTCTCGGTCGCGCTGGAAATCCGTACGGATTTCACATTTTTCCTCCGGAAACCGTCTGCCCTTGGATGCCGCGCTCTTTGTCGCGTTCTCCGCAAGGATTTGAAATTCACGCTGCTCTAAATCCGTTCTTTTTAACATTTGCCTTCACTCCTCTATTGCTTCTTGATATCCGGTATGTCCGAAGCCGCCTGCGCCGCGTTTCGTCTGGCTGATGCTCTCGGTCAGGCAAAATTCCGCCCGCTCGTACCGAGCGAACACCGCCTGCGCGATACGGTCACCGTCATGGATCGTATAGGCCTCCTGCCCCCAATTGATCAGCGGGATATTCCATTCTCCCCGATAATCGCTGTCTACGGTGCCGACTCCGTTGACCAAGCCAATCCCGTGTTTGATAGACAGCCCGGATCTGGCTCGGATCTGGGCTTCCACACCTTGCGGAATTTCAATAAAAAGTCCTGTCGGAATCAATCTGCGTTCCCCCGGCTGTAAGGTGACGGGCTCCGGCAGATAAGCGCAAAGATCGGCGCCCGCCGCGCCGTCCGTCGCGTAAACCGGAAATCTGCCGCTCTTGCTGATGATTTGGATTGTCACTGTACTTTCTTTCATATATCTGCTTTCTTTTCCTCCTGGCCGCGAAATTTAAGCGTTCCACATTTTTTTGAGATTGACACGCTTTGCGCTGACGCAGACGCCGCTATAGGCAGCCGGATCCGCGACACGTTTTTTGACATCAGCCAGGCTCTCCTCACTGACTGCTTCGATAGAAGCCAATACTTCCTCCGGAAGATATACACGATTACAAAGCAGAAGATTTTTTCCATTCGCGAACATGCGATTCGCGATATTTTCCTGACCGAAGGTATAGCCTGCTTTGAGCTGTTCTTTTGCCATCGAGATCTCATCCCTCGTGATTTCTCCATGATCCAGCATTTCCAGTTCTGCCAAAATCCCGTCAATCGCGTCATGAATTTTATCGTGCGCGACACCGGCGTAGATATTGTAGTATCCGTCTTGACTGTATGCGGTAAACATGGAGTAGACACTGTACGCCAGCCCCTTTTCCTCGCGGATATTTTGAAACAGTCGTGAGCTCATGCTGCCGCCCATGATGTTGTTCAGCACAAAAAAGCTGTAATAGGCCGGATCGGTAAGGCTGACCGCCTTCGTGGCGAGGCAGAGATGAGATTGTTGGATTTCCTTAACTAAAACTTTAAAGTCCGGCGTATAGGGAATCGGCTTCTCCTGCTTCTGTTCTTTGGTCGGACGCAGTTTCGCGAACTGTCCCTCCAGAAAATCGCAAAAGCGTTCTTCGTCAAAGTTGCCGGCAATGGACACGACGATGCTGTCTCGGGTATATTCCGCTTCCTTATAGGCTGTCATCACGTTACGGCTGATACCGCGAAGCGATGTTGCGTTACCGATAATGGATTTGCCAAGCGGATTTCCTTTAAAGACCAGCTCGGTTACTGTATCATGTGCCAAATCGTCCGGTTGGTCCTCAATCATCTTCATTTCCTCAAAGATAACGGTACGTTCTTTGGTCATCTCGTGTTTATCGAATACCGAATCATTCAGCATATCGAGAATGACCTCCGCGCCCTTTTCAAGATTCGCGCCGATGGTTTTGACATAATAGCAGGTTGCTTCCTTGCCGGTGAACGCGTTGATCTGTCCTCCGATGCGGTCGATTTCCTCCGCAATCTGCCGCGCATTTCTTTTTTCGGTTCCCTTAAACATCATATGTTCGATAAAATGGGATACGCCGGCATTTTGTTTGTTTTCATCGCAGGCTCCGGCTTTTACCCACACGCCGAAGGCCGCGGACTGCACATAATCTATTTTTTCCATAACGACGCGCACACCGCACGTCAGGGTTCTGATATCGATTTTGCTCACTTTTGTTTATTTCTCCTTCCTTGCCCGGATCAGTCCGACAACTAAAATGACAGCGATGACGCCGAGAGCAATATTTTCTCCGATCTTGCCGAAGCCCGCGCCAACGGAATCCGCTGCCCATAAAATCAGACAAAAGCCGAATAAGACGGCGATAACGATGCCAATACTTGCTTTGTTCATACGATACTAACCACCTATGTTGAATTTTGGTCTGTTTTGCCATTCAAACTTCGCTTACGCTCGTTTTCATGGAACAGAACCATTCGCCCGGACGCTGAGCGGCTCTGCTGTCGCGCTCGCTCCGCAGTCGCCTTCGCTCGGGCACCTGTCTTGCATCTGCTCTGTCTGCACCTTTGGTGCGCCCCTTGAAGTGCCACGCGCTAAAGCACTGCACTTCTTGGCGTGAGACCTGCCTCGCTTCTGTCTGCGCCTTTCAGCTCGCCACTCAGCGGGCTAGGGCTGCAAATCGCAGTGCCAAGAACATTGTACGACTTGTTCCTAGCCAGCCATTGCTGGGGAACAAAAGCACAAGGTCTGTTTTGCCATTCAAACTTCGTTTGCACTCGTTTTCATGGAACAGAACCATTGTATCACACTTTTGGGTGGTTGCATATATTAAGAATGAAAGATATTGAACTATTTAAGGAGGTAATTTTATGAGCTGCTTTGGTGGAAGAGTATCCCAAGACCTCTATCAAAATTGCTGCAATGCCAATGTCCTCTGTGAGTTTGACGGTGATATGAGCCGTGTCGTTTCCGAACCGATCTATGTGCAGAAAGTGTACGATGCCGTTCTTGTGCATCTGCAGGGCATGAAAACGGTTCAGAATCAAAGCTTTGTGCCGGCGCTCCCATGTGGACATCGTGTCAAAAGAGTCATAGATATCAGATGCAGACGGAGCTTTAACCCGCAAAATGTAGATGATCCTACGAACCTCAAACTGGATGTGAACACCTCGATTTCCGGGGCGACCTTCCTCAAAAACGCGTCCGGCGACGAACTGACCGTTGTTGGCGCAGACGGAAACTTTTCGGAAAAACTGCTGTACGCAGAGACCGGCGAATGTGATGATAAATGTATGGGTACCCCGATCTTCGGGACGCAGAACATCAGCATCACAGGCAATGTCATCATCGAGCTGGATCTGCTGCTTGCTGACAGCTGCGGCATCGAATCCGTGTTTACAGTCGCGACCACAGTCAATGTGGCAAACGCCTGCCAGCCTCTGGTACTTACAAACTTCTTTGAAATCTGCATGCCGTCTACAACGGACACTGCGTTTCTGCCGCGTTTCACGGAGTTCTGCAATTCTGCCTGCGAGGCAAGGCTGGCGACCAACAACTGCGGCAGAGACCTGACAATCGATGCAGATGGTCAAGTCACCGCTAACCTCATCATCGCGCTGTGCATCAGCTGCGAAAAGAAAATCGTCGTTCCGGTGCAGCTCTGTGTGCTCTCGACTGGCTTCGTGACAGTGGAATCGCAGCAGAACGCGATCTGCACGACTTTCCCGAGTCTGTTCCCGAAACAGATCAAGCCGTCTGACACATTGGAGAACTGCGGCGCAGTATCCGGCGATACAGATGCGGACGACATCTGCAAACCATGTGATCCATGCTGCGACCCATGTTGTGATCCTTGCAGACCGCAGCCGGATCCTTGCAGCTGCGGCGAGCATCATCATAAACGTCCGCAGCCGAGAAGATAACGCGTTCCGTTACGCGTTTCCGATCATCCGCAATCAGATCCGAGACACCGTCCTCCCGCAGGGCGGTGTCCTTTTACCGATACAAAACACTTTTTAGAAAAATGTTTAAAAAATGTTTATATTCTTCTTTACATTTGTATACCGGTATGCTATCATGATAAAGTGTTAAATATCAAACACAAAGTGTTTAAAACTTCAGTATGATTCATGGAGGAAACTATGAAAAAGAACTTATCAAAGATTTTATCTCTGCTCTTGATCGCAGTCATGATCTTCACATTTGCAGCCTGCGGCAGCAATGATAATTCCGGCGATGCGGAAGGTCCTGTATCCTTAAGCATCGCAACAGGCGGTACTTCCGGTACCTACTACGGCTACTGCGGTATCATCGCACAGGTGTTCAATCAGGAGCTCGGTGACACGATGAACCTCTCTGCTGTTTCCACCGGTGCATCCATGGCAAATATCCAGCAGATGCAGGTCGGAGCAAGCCAGATCGCGATCGTACAGAATGACGTTATGGACTATGCGTACAACGCAACGGACCTTTTCGAAGGACAGGACCCGTACACCGACTTCTCCACGATCATGGTATGCTATCCGGAGACTATCCAGATCATCGCACAGAAGAACATTACTTCGATCGACCAGTTAAAAGGCAAGCGCGTATCCACCGGTGACGCAGGTTCCGGTGTAGAATTCAACGCACGTCAGATCCTGGCTGCTTACGGTCTGGACATCGATGCCGATATCGTTAAGAACAGTCAGTCCTTCGCGGACTCCGCTGACGCACTGAAGAACGGTCAGATCGATGCAGCTTTCGTTGTTGCAGGCGCACCGACGACCGCAGTTACGGAGCTTGCTGCAAGCGGCTACAAGTTCAATCTGCTCGAAATAGACGCTGAGCATGCAGAACAGTTAAAATCCCAGTACGGTTTCTATACGGACATCACAGTTCCTGCCGGTACCTATACGCCGGTTGACAAGGACGTCAAGACGGTTGCCGTTATGGCGACTCTGGCATGCAGAAACGATGTGCCGACAGAAGTCGTATACGAGTTCACAAAAGGCATGTTTGAGCTGAAGGACAAGCTCGGTGCTGCCGGTTTCAAGGACAAATTCGATCTGGTCGACCAGACCACAGCAGTAACCGGTTCCACCGTTCCGTTCCACCCGGGCGCTGAACAGTACTTCAAGGAAATCGGTGCAATGTAAGCATCTTCGTGATTCATGAAAGCATTGCAATCTAAAAAGCTTTTGATCATCATAACCGTAGTGCTCCTATGCGCTGCGGTTATCGTTGTAATCATGGCGAAAAAAAATTCTAACGAAACCTTAACGATCACAGATGTTGACTCCGGCAAAGAATATGCCGCGCTCACCCTTCCCGCAAACCGGGAATTCTCGATCACTTTTATACACTCGGTCAACAAATCTCCCGTCACCGATGTTTACATCGCCAAAGACGACGAGATCTACCTCGACCGTACGCTGTATTACGGATTCGGCGCCGGTGTCCCGACGACCATCTCCGAAGGTCAGCACTTTGCTTACGGTGAAAACGGCGAAATGATCATCTCCGGCTATGATATGTACATTCCCGATCTGATCTACGTGGTCGGTACGGTTTCGGATCACGTGCTTGCCATCGGCGAGGACGAGATCAGTCTGCGCGATCTGTGCGGCCGCAACGCCAAGGTTCGGCTGGCTGTTCGCTGACAAATTTTCTATCCCCTGCTTGAAAGGAGTATGTAATTTGACATTTTTGAAAAAACAAAAAGAAGAACCGATTCAGGATACCCCTACACCTGAAACCGCTTCCGGCACGACTGAGTTCGACGAAGAACTCACAATGGAGGAAATGGAAGCCAAAGTCCAGGAGGTTATGGAAAAATATGACCGCGAATCCAATACCCGTAAATGGGTCGGACTTCCGAACTCCGTCATCCGTTACTTAATGGTTGCTTTCGCGATCTATTGCGTATTGATCAACTTTCTCTTCAACTGGGAAACAAGAATCGAAAGAGCCTCTTTCGTCGGATGCATCGTCGTATTCATCTTCCTCTTGTTCCCGGCCAGAAAGAATGCCGCAAAAAAACAGAACTACGTCCCATGGTATGATGTGCTGCTGGCGATCGCGGGCGGCGTTTCCTACTTCTATTTCGTCTTTAACTGCACGAAAATCATCAATCAAGGCATCATGATCGGTACCACTGAAATGATCTTCGGCATTATTGGTATCCTGGTGACCCTCGAAGCCTGCAGACGTTCTGTCGGTTTTCCGATCGTCATTGTAGCTTCTGTATTCATCATTTACGCGATGACCCAGCGGACACTGCTTCTGAATGTATATAACCTCTTTTACACGACAGAGGGTGTCATCGGTACCCCAATCCGGGCCTGCTCGACCTTCATTGTACTGTTCGTTATGTTCGGCAGCTTCTTAGGAAAAACCGGCATCACGGACTTCTTCATCGAGCTGGCGAATTCCATCGCGGGCAGTTCTGACGGCGGTCCTGCGAAGGTCGCGGTCATCTCCTCTGCCCTCTGCGGTATGGTTTCCGGCTCCTCGGTCGGCAATACCGTTACTACAGGTGCGATCACCATTCCAATGATGAAACGAACCGGTTACAAACCGGAATTCGCAGGCGCGGTAGAAGCGGCTGCATCTACCGGCGGACAGATCATGCCGCCGATTATGGGCGCTGCTGCCTTCCTGATGGCAGAATACGCAAGTACGCCTTACAGCACGATTGCGGTCAAAGCGATCATCCCGGCCTTCCTGTATTTTTCCGGTGTATTCATCGCAGTCCACCTGGAAGCAAAGAAAACCGGGCTGAAGGGACTCTCCAAAGAGCATCTGCCGAAGTTCTTCCAGACCCTGTTCACCAAGGGCTATCTGCTGGTTCCGCTGATCGCACTGGTCATCTTCATTCTCAAGACGACCATGGCTATGGCCGCTATCATCGGTACGCTTCTGGCTATCGTAGTCAGCCTGTTCCGCAAGGAAACACGCATCACACCGAGCAAGTTCTTTGATGCGCTGCAGGATACCGCAAAAAGCACCTTGACCGTAGGCGCCGCTTGCGCGGTTGCCGGTATGATCGCCTGCGTCATCACAACGACAGGTATCGGCACCAAACTGATTTCCGCGATTGTCGGACTGGCGGGCGGCAATTTGTTTATCGCGATGTTCTTGACCATGGTGACCTGCATCATCCTCGGCATGGGCGTTCCGACCACCGCAAACTATGTCATTATGGCGACCACCTGCGCGCCGATCCTGATGCAGATGAATATGCCGGTACTCTGTGCGCACATGTTCGTATTCTACTTCGGTATCGTTGCCGATATCACACCACCGGTCGCGCTGGCAGCCTACGCAGGCAGTGCGATCGCGGGCTCCAGACCGATGAAGACCGCGCTCAACGCGACCTCGCTGGCAATCGCAGCCTTCATTGTACCATATTGCTTCGGTTTGAATCCTGCCCTTCTGCTGATCGATCTCACAAGCCCGCTGCAGGGCGTACAGGTCATCTGCACCGCCTTCATCGGCGTCTTCGGCGTTGCCGCGGGACTCAGAGGCTATGCCTTTGACCACATGAACTGGCCGCTGCGCATCGCGAGTATCGCCGGTGGACTGCTCCTGATCGACCCGGGCGCTGTCACCGACCTGATCGGTATCGCCATCGTACTCGGCATCTGCGCTTTCCAGGAGATCACCAAGAGACGCAGACACGCAGCCGCGTAACACATAACGAAACGTTAATACGAAAGGCAAAACCCCTGACGGCTTCCTTGCTGTCAGGGGTTTCGTATTTGTCATATCTTATTTGTTTTCATGCTTCAGGAAGCCTGCTCCTCCAAGGCTTCTTTTGCCATCTTTTCGCCCAGATGCAGCGCCTTGATGTTCTTTTCTTCGGTCCCTTTCGGGATATGGTTGAGGACCGCTTCTTCCAGCGAGGCTTCGGACGCGATCTGCATGATCTCATTGACCGCACCGACCGAAATGATATTGGCCGCCATCGGATTCTTGATGACCTCGACCGCGGAGTTCAGAATCGGCAGGCTGATCACCTGATGATGCGCTTTGACCTCCTCCGGCACAGTTATGCCGCTGTCCACCACGACAATTGCGTGTTCCTGCAGCGTACCGACATATTTATCCAGAGATGCCTGCGTCAGAGAAAGCAGCAGATTCGGCCGTACCACCTTGGTGTAAGCGATTGGATTCTCATCGATAATACACTCTGCTTTGCAGAGGCCGCCTCTGGCCTCCGGTCCGTAAGACTGCGACTGCACCGCCTGCAACTTATCCGCGTAAGCTGCCTCTGCCAGAATGATCGTCGCCATGATGACTCCCTGTCCGCCGGAGCCTGTAAATCTCAATTCTGCCTTTTTCATTCCTTGTCACCTCCGCATTTGTGGATAATCTCCATGTACATGTCTGTATATTCCAGTTTTTCACAGCGGGACATTTCACCGATGATAACTTTGCCTTCGAGTTCCTCCGGTGTCATCTTCGCTGCCTTGGCGATATCGATACAGTGATCCTTCTGCCAGTTGTACATATCGACTGCGCTGCCTTTTTTATTCTTACGCCCGTAATAGGTCGGGCAGACGCTCAGACCCTCGATCACGGAGAAGCCCTTATGCTTGATGCCGTTTTCGATTAAGCGTATCATCTGCGGCACATGGAAGGCACTGCCTCTGGCGGTATAGGTCGCACCTGCAGCCTCCGCCAGCTTCGGAATGTCAAAGTTATAGTCGATATTGCCGTAAGGTGCGGTCGTTCCTTTTTCACCGTGCGGCGTGGTCGGAGAATACTGTCCGCCGGTCATACCGTAGATGTTATTATTGAATACCACGACGGTCAGGTCGATGTTCCTTCTGCACGCGTGAATCAGATGGTTGCCGCCGATCGCAGTCGCGTCACCGTCACCGGTAATGACGATCACGTGCAGCTCCGGATTTGCAAGCTTCACACCGGTCGCAAACGCGATTGCTCTGCCGTGGGTGGTATGTAAGGTGTTGTAGTTCATATAGCCCGCAGCTCTGGAGGAACAGCCGATACCAGAAACAATCACGACCTTATCCGGATCCAACTCGCAGTTTTCAATCGCCTGCGCGACGTCACGCATCAGAATACCGTGTCCGCAGCCCGGGCACCAAATGTGTGGCAGACGATTTACACGCATTGTTTTTTCAATCAATTGACTCGGCATATTAATACACCTCCTTGATTTTTGCAAGAATTTCTGTCGGCGTGATGGTCGTACCATCGATTTTCCCGAGGAAATCGACAGGCACTCTGCCTTCTACGACCCGCTGCACCTCCAGCAGCATTTGGCCGTCGTTGTGTTCGCAGACGACGATTTGTCTGAGATGCTTATTATCACGAATGATCTTGAGCAGCGCTCTGTCCGGGAATGGCCAAACTGTAATCGGGCGGAAGACACCGACTCTTAAAAAATCTGTCTTTTTGGATTCTTCGACAGCGCCGGCAACCGCTCTCGCCGTACCGCCATAGCAAATGATCAGCGTTTCACACTCGTCGCAGTCCGTTTCTTCCCATTTTTCGATACGGTCTCTTCTGAAACGTATCTTATCCAAAAGTCTTCTCTCCTGTGACTGCGTCATATTGTTATCATTGGTCGGAAAGCCGTCCAGATCATGGAACAGACCGGTGACGTTGAAGTGGTCGCCCTCGCCGAACGGCGCGTATTCCGGTACATAGTTTCCCTCTTGTACCGCGTAAGCCAGTGTGCCGTTGAACTCACGGTCGATACGCCGGTTTTGGATCTCCAGTTCCTCTGTCGGAATCAGCTCGCAACCCTCCCTGAGATGTCCGATGATTTCATCCATCAGGAAAATAACCGGTACGCGGAAGCGTTCCGCCATATTGAAGGCGCGAACAATTTCGTTATAGCATTCCTGCACCGACGATGGGGAAATCACGATGACCGGATGGTCGCCGTGCGTGCCCCATTTGGACTGCATCAGATCTCCTTGTGACGGCGAAGTCGGAAGTCCTGTGGAAGGTCCCTCTCGCTGAACGTCCACGACCACGATCGGGATTTCCGCGATCGCCGCATAGCCGATGTTTTCCTGTTTGAGCGAAAATCCGGGACCGGAGGTCGCCGTCATGGCTTTGAGTCCGGCAACGGACGCGCCGAGTGCCGCCGCGATCCCTCCGATCTCATCCTCCATCTGGATAAATTTACCGCCGACCTGTGGCAGTCTGACCGCGCTTCGCTCTGCGATCTCAGTCGAAGGGGTAATCGGGTATCCTGCATAAAACCGCATGCCTGCCGCGATAGCGCCTTCGACGCAGGCTTCATTTCCCTGCAGCAGTTGAAATCTCTTTTCCATTACGCTTCCTCCTTCTCGATATATATCGCATAATCCGGACAGCGCAGTTCGCAAAGCCCGCATTTGATACAGGCTGCTTCGTCTTTGATTTTGACCTTTTCGTGGACGATTTCAAGCACATTTTTCGGACAAAATGCCGCGCAGATACCGCAGCCTTTGCACCATTTCGGATTGATGACTAATCGTTTGTTTTCCATTTTGCATCACCTCATACAGAGTCATTTCATTTTAATAAAGCAATCATATCACAACTGATTTCGTATGCAAGGTTTTCTCCAAAAAAGGACTTTTTTCAAACATTTAGACAATAATTCAATTCTTTTTTTGTACAAAAACTGCATCCTGCCTGGCGGTTGCCGTCAAGAGGCAGTTTCCTCGCCCGTGCGGTAGAAGTCATAAAAAACCGCCACCTCTTTGGAAGTGACGATTTTGCTCTGTTTATTTTTTTACCTGATAAGCCAACTGTAATCCTGCCTGCAATCCACCACATAATCTGCGTAAACTATATCGTCTATTATCTGGAAGATTATCATATAGCGTTTTTCAAAGAGGATAAAACGGCAGGTGTTTCTGGGGATATATTCCCCTGTGAACCATGGGCATAGGACCAAGACTACATATATCTTTTAACGATAGTTTTTGAGAAAGTCCTTTGTTTTCTACACCATATTTACTTGTTAGGATCCATTTTTGATAGAAGAACTACGCACTCCGTATGCTTCGTCATCGGGAAATTATCAAACGGTTTCAGATAAACGCATTGGTAGCCGTAGTATGCGAAATACATCAGGTTCTGCGCCAGGGTCTTCGGGTTGCAGGAAACGTAGACGATCTCCGGCACGCCATAGGAAATGATCTTGTCCAGTGCTTTTGGCTGGATGCCGACACGCGGCGGGTCAACAACGATCACATCCGGTTTCTGTTCCACGTTTCTGAGTGCCTCAAAGACATCGCCCGCCAGAAAATCACAATTTGTCAGACCATTGAGCGCCGCGTTCTGTTTCGCCGCCGCAACGGCTTCTTCTACCAGCTCGATACCCAGCACCTCTTTGGCCTTGAGCGCGAGGATCTGGCTGATCGTACCGGTACCGCAGTAAAGGTCGAAGGCGGATTTGCCCTCGAATGACGGAACCAGCGCCAACGCCTCGCTGTACAGACGTTCCGCCGCCTCCACATTCGTCTGGAAGAATGAAAACGCGCTGACCTTGAAGTCGAGATGCAAGATCTTTTCCATATAGTAGTCGCAACCCCAAAGCACGCGCAGTTCCTCGCAGATGACCGCGTCCGCCAGACTGTCGTTCATCGTGCGCAGCACGCCGACCACCTGATGCGCCAGCGGAAGTGCCTTAATCATATCCACAAAAGCAGCTTCATCAAAGCCTTCCTCCGACGATGTCACGATGTTGACCAGCAGCTCTCCGGTCCGCACGCCGCGGCGCAGGATCAGATTGCGCAGCAGACCCTTGTGGCTCTTTTTGTGGTAGAACGCATAACCGCGTTCCTCGCAGAATTGCAGCACCGCTTTCAGTACCGTATTAAAATCCGGATGCACCAGCTGGCATTCGTCCACCGTCACGATCGACATGAAATTCTTTTTGCGGTGCATACCGAGCGCCAGCGGCCCGTCCTTCACAAAATCTCCGAAGGTATATTCCATTTTGTTACGATAGGCGTAAGGCGTCGGACAACCCACAATCGCGTCGATACGCACAGGATGCACGTTCTTTTCCTCAAGCAGACGATGAACCTCGCGTTCCTTTTCCGCAAGCTGCTGCTCGTAAGGCACGCCCTGATAAATACAGCCGCCGCAGTACGCGCTGTGCGGACAGACCGGTCTCATTCCCTTAAAATCTTCCATATTTATCATAAAACTCCTTTTTGTATTCGAGGAATCGATCTTCTTCGATCGCCATGCGGATATTTTTCATCAGATTGACGAGGAAATACAGGTTGTGATTGGACAGCAGCATCGCCGAAAGCATCTCGTCCGCCTTATACAAATGCCGGAGGTATGCCTTGGAATAGTTGCGGCAGGTGTAGCAATCACATTCCGAATCCAGCGGCTCCCAGTCACGCTCATACTTCGCGTTCTTGATGTTCACACGACCATGGGAAGTCATCGCCAAGCCATGTCTTGCAATACGGGTCGGCAGGACGCAGTCCGCCATATCGATGCCGCGTTCCACGCTCTCAAACAGATAGTCAGGACTTCCAACGCCCATATTGTAGCGCGGTTTTTCCTTTGGCAAAAGCTCCACGCAGTCATCCAACATATCGAGAAACAGTTCCTTTGGTTCTCCGACCGAAAGTCCGCCGATCGAGTAGCCCGGAAGATCCAGATCTACGATCGCGGCCGCGCTTTCCTTGCGCAGATCCTTATAGAAGCCGCCCTGCATGATGCCGAACAGTGACTGCCGCTCCCAGTCCTGATGATAGTCCTTGCAGCGTTTGAGCCACCGCGTCGTCCTCTGCAGAGAATCCTTGACGTAGCGGCGATCCGCCGGATACGGCGCGCATTCGTCGAACGCCATGATAATGTCCGCGCCGAGTGCGTTTTGGATCTCCATGGACTTTTCCGGAGAGATCATATGCGCTGAACCGTCGATATGCGAACGAAAGCGGACGCCCTCCTCGGTGATCTTACGCAGTTTGCCTAAGGAAAACACCTGAAACCCGCCGCTGTCTGTCAGAATAGCTCTGTCCCAGTTCATAAATTTATGCAGACCGCCCGCCTCTCTGACGATTTCATGGCCCGGACGCAGATACAAGTGATAGGTGTTGGATAAAATAATTTCCGCGCCCATCTCCTTGACTTCCTCCGGCCGCATCGCCTTAACCGTAGCCTGTGTGCCGACCGGCATGAAAACCGGCGTCTGGATATCGCCGTGCGGCGTATGGATCACGCCGCGCCGCGCGCGCGTACGAGGATCGGTCTTAAGCAGTTCAAAACTGATTGCATGTTTCATCTTCATTTCGTGCCCTATGATTCCGCGGGCACCCTCCTTCATAGTCATAGTTCTTTTTTTTGCAGGCAAGCTCCCATTGATGGCAGCGCTGCAAAAGATATCTTAAATATTTTATCATAAATTCAAAAAAAGTAGTAGCAATTTTTTTCATTATGTAGTATAATGTTTCTTGCAGTCGTTCGAAAAGAATTTTCGAATTTCTATATGCTACCGTGGCTCAGTCGGTAGAGCAGCTGATTCGTAATCAGCAGGTCGCCGGT
>URWB01000036.1 GCA_900551415.1 uncultured Eubacteriales bacterium | reverse complement strand
AGAATGGCGATACCTATATGATAGCACAAGAGCCGGCAAAAAGCGAGTGAAGAATGTCCCCTGCGCGGCGATTTTCTGTTTGACTTCAGCAAAAAAATGGATTACCATAAACATAGCAAAAGGAGGGGAATGCTGCCGAAACAGGCCCTTTCGCGCATGATGCGAAGCATTTTTCTGAAGGTGAAGCAAGACCATCCTGCAGGGAAGCTGATTTTTTGAGACCGGAGTGACGTGACATGAAAAAAATTAAAATTGATATGTTTCAGGAATATGTCAGCAAGCTGATCTTTCGCTGCTGCGTGTTTTTGGTGGTTCTGCTAGCCTACCTTTTCGAACCGGACTATTTTGACCTGATCCTGACCAAAAAGGTAGAGATGCAGTGGCTGCTTTCCGGGCTTTCGTCGGAGCAGATCCGGCAGATGCTCGGTCAGTATAATATCCTGTGGGTCTATGTGGTCTGGGCAATCCTGATGGTGAGCATGGTATCGCAGATGTTCCCGCAGAACAAGCGCATCACGATGGGCAGAAAAAAAGGTTTGGCGAGCCACTATCGGCGGGCGGAGCATTACAGCGAGTTGGAACTGTACCGCTATGTTCAAAAAAATAACCTGGCGGCGATCTGGGTGCTGCTGGCCTGGCTGAGTGTCAACGCGGTCTTTGGCGCGCTGTATGTCATGGACATCATTGAGACGAAAGAGCTGATTCTGCTGTCGGTGTTTTATTATGTCTGCGACCTGATCTGCGTGGTCATCTGGTGTCCTTTCCAGAATTATTTTATCAAGAACCGCTGCTGTGTCAACTGCCGCATCTTCAACTGGGGCTATTTTATGATGTTCACGCCGATGCTGTTCATCCGCAACTTCTTCACCTGGAGCTTGTTCTTTACCAGCATTGTGCTGATGCTGCGTTGGGAGATCACGCTGCTCAAACATCCGGAGCAGTTCTGGGAGGGGTCCAACGATGCGCTGAAATGCGAAAACTGTAAAGACAAGATCTGCAAATTCAAAAAGCCGAAGTATTTCAAAAAATAATTTTCGAAAAATCAGAACAGGGGGGGTATCTTATGAAAAAGAATCTTTTGGTTGTTTTCTGTGCGGTAGCTGCCATTCTTCTCGTTTGTTTTACGACCGCGAAGAAGCAAGAAGCACCGATTACATATCCGGTTGTGGATTGGACGATCAGCGACGGCAAAGGGGATGAAGAATCTGTGCTGTATATCGCCTCCATCGACTCTCCCGTCCGGGATGCGGATGAAAAATTGTTCCTGCACTATTTTAAGGATCAAAACGACGGCGAAAACATTTTCCTGGAGCCTGTGTTTGAGGATGGAAAATGCGTGGAAGAACGATATTTTACAGAGCAAAATTACGGGAATTACAGTTCTGCTGATACTTCAGAAGTATTTGCGCCGGTATTCCGTCTGGCAGGGAAAACCTCAGAAGAAGATCCCGCAGTCTTACTTCAACAAGACGGGAAGCTTTACTGCATTGCACAAGGAACGGCATATGTGATCTGTACGGACTATCGCACGATCCCAGAGTCCATCCGCGTGGGAACGCTTGTAAACAGCGAAAGACGAATCGTCTGTCAAGTGCGCTGCGATGGGAGCTTTGAAGCGGTTCGCAGCTGAAAGAATATGAAATGACTGTCGCGGAAGTAAAGCCGCAAAAACGAGAAAAATACGCAAATTTCCTGCTTCGAAGGGAAAGAAAAGGTGGATAATTCTTGCAAATCGTGCTATGATAGTAGCATATATAGAAAAATAAGGGGACAAGCAAATGGCAGAAACCAATTTTATTCACAGCATTATCGAAAAAGATTTAGAAAATCATAAATACGGCGACAGGCCGATCTACACGCGGTTCCCGCCGGAGCCGAACGGCTATCTGCATATCGGGCACGCGAAGTCGATCTGCCTGAACTTTTCGACGGCGGCCAAGTACGGCGGCAAGTGCAATCTGCGCTATGACGACACGAATCCGGTCAAGGAGGATATGGAATACATCAACTCGATCGAGGAGGATGTGCGCTGGCTGGGCTTTGCGTGGGACAAGCGCCTGTGGGCTTCCGACTACTTCGACAAAATGTATGAGGCAGCAGTCGAGCTCATCAAAAAAGGCAAGGCATATGTCTGCGACTTGACGCCGGAAGAGATCAAGGAATATCGTGGAACCTTAACGGAACCCGGCAAGGAGAGTCCGTACCGGAATCGCGGCGTGGAGGAAAATCTCGCGTTGTTTGAGGAAATGAGGGCCGGCAAATACGCGGACGGCGAAAAGGTACTTCGTGCCAAGATTGACATGGCGTCGCCGAACATCAACCTCAGAGACCCGATCATTTACCGCATCGCGCACGCGACGCATCACAATACCGGAGACAAATGGTGCATCTATCCGATGTATGACTTCGCGCATCCAATCGAGGACGCGATCGAGGGGATTACGCATTCCATCTGCACCTTGGAATTTGAGGATCACAGACCGCTGTACGACTGGGTACTGGCCGAGGTCGGCTGGTGGCCGCAGCCGCCGCAGCAGATCGAGTTTGCGCGCCTGAATCTGACCAATACCGTCATGTCCAAGCGCTATCTGAAACGTTTGGTGGATGATGGCGTAGTAGACGGCTGGGATGACCCGCGGATGCCGACCATCGCGGGCATTCGCCGCAGAGGCTACACGCCGGAGGCGATCCGCAGATTCTGTGAGGAGATCGGCGTCTCCAAGGCGAACAGTACGGTCGATGTTTCTCTGCTGGAACACTGCGTGCGCGACGACCTCAAAGAAAAGGTGGAAACCAGAAACGTTGTTTTTGATCCGATCAAGGTCATCATCACGAACTATCCGGAGGGGCAGAGTGAACTCTGCGAAGTCGAAAACAATCCGGCAGTACCGGAAATGGGCATGCGTCAGGTCTCCTTTTCCAGAGAGATCTGGGTGGACGGCGAGGACTTCATGGAAGTGCCGGTAAAGAAATATTTCAGACTCTTTCCGGGCAACGAGGTGCGTCTGAAGGGCGCGTATTTTGTGACCTGTCAGGAAGTCATCAAGAATGCGGATGGTTCGATCAAGGAGTTGCATTGCACCTACGATCCGGAGACAAAATCCGGCAGCGGGTTTGAGGGCCGCAAGGTTAAGGGCACGATCCACTTCGTGGACGCGCAGACCGCGGTGCCGATCAAGATCCGTCAGTTCGATTACCTGATGACGGAGGGTGAGGACGGCAAGATGGTCGCAAACGAGGATACCATGCGCGAGATCACCTGCTACGCGGAGCCGAAAGTGCTCGAAGCGCAGAGCGGTGAACGCTTCCAGTTCTTCCGCCATGGGTATTTCGTTGCGGATTCCAAACTGTACAGCGAGGATAATCCGGTCTTTAATGAGATCATCGGTCTTAAGAGCAGTTGGAAAAAATAGCGCGGCCGCATGACTTGTAAACTGTGCCGCGCTGCCGAATGAGGATTAGATACGGAAATATAACGAAATTTTTATCCGGGATACGGCGCAGCGCTAAAAAAGGGCTGCGCCGTATCCTGCTTTATGCGTAAGTTTTGATTTGTTGCGGGCTTTGACGGTGAATTTCCGTCGCGGAAATCTTAGCAGAGATGTTCACTGGAAGCTTCAAATAAAATATAAACAATGTGGTAAGGCAGCAAGCGCGTCATGGACAGTGAGGGCTGTAAAATTATAACAAAATAGGCGAAGCATATACGACACGCGCGCAGCTGCGGTGCGAAAATACAGAGGAGGGCAGTGAGAATGAGGAAGCAACAGAGAATACTGAAACGGGCAGCTTGTTTCGTCTTGATGACGGCGGTACTGATAAGCTTCATGCCGCAGGGCTTCGGTCGCGCGCAGACAGCGGAGGCGGCGAGCGTCAAGTCGATCCGGAGCGCGGCGGCGCTGCGCAGCGCGCTGACATCATCTGAGAGCGGAGCCTACCGCTTAAGCGCGGACATCAGCGGGGTGACGAAAGCGATTGTGGTCAAGAGCAAGACCAAGAGCCTGGATTTAAACGGATACAGCGTGAAGGGCAAGGATCGCATGACAGGACTGATTACGGTCAAGGGCGGCAAGCTGACGATTTCAGACAGCAAGGGCGGCGGACAGATCCGCAACACAGACAATCAGGACGCAGTCGGTTGTGAATCCGGCACCTTGATCATCAACGGCGGCAGCTTCCGCGGCAAGTATTACGCGATGTATAATACGGGCGGCAGGACAACCATCAACGGCGGCAGCTTCCGCGGCGCGAAATGCGGCGTGAAACAGATGAAAGGCAAGCTCAAGATCAACGGCGGCAGCCTGAAGGGAGAGGACGGACTGACCCTTGCGGGGAATACGAAAACTTCAGTCCGCATCGCGGGCGGCAGCCTGCGCGGAACTCACAACGGCTGCACCGCAAACGGCGGTAAACTGATCATCAGCGGCGGCAGTTTCGCGGGCGAAAAATCCTGCGGCGTGGCGGGATTTTCCGGCAAATACGGGACGGACATCATCATCAGCGGCGGCACCTTCAACGGTTACGACGCGCTCGCAGTACAGGGCGATTTGAATCTGACTGTGACAGGCGGCAGTTTTGCGGGCAGCCATACGGACCTGACGATTTACAATACGTTCCGCGGAGACCGCGAGATCGACGAGAGCCTGTTTGCGAATATTTGGGACGACAGTCCGGCCGGTCACGGCGTATATGAGACTGAATTCAAATGGGTGCCGGTAACTTATACAGAGGGTATGACGGTCAGCGACGCGGATACCCTGTATTCCCTGTATGTGCAGGTGCAGGACGATCTCCTGCCGAAATTTAAGATCCGCGCGACCGAGCATCTGTATGAGGTACTGAATGTATACGGTTTGGCTTGGAGCCCGTCGGTCAGCACGCAGACCAACACAGCAATCGAAAATGGTATCGCCGATATTGAGGTGCAGTTCCGTTATCCGGTGGAATTTGAGGTGGAGCGTCTGATCCGCGACCAAAAGGTCAAAGCGAACGCGTCAGCGGAGGCGGTCAAGTATTACAAGAAGATCTGCGCGATCACAAAGACGGCGGTCAAAGGCTGCGAGACGAAGAAGGAAAAGGTTAAGGCTATCAACAAATACATGATTCGAAACTATGCCTATGACTATCAGTATCGACAGGCATCCTACAGCTTTACCGGACTTTTGGACAACAAGAAAGCCGTCTGCCAGGGCTTCGCGCAGTTGTTCCGTTTGATGGGACTGCAGGCGGGCATCGAAACGCAGTCCATCGGCGGCATGGCGACCTCGGGGCCGGGGAAAACGGACTTTGAGACCCATATGTGGAACCGGAGCAAAATCGGCGGGAAGTGGTACTATACCGATGTAACCTATAACGAAGGCACCGGCACCAATAAGTTCCTGCTGCTGAGTAAAAAGAACTTTTACGGCAAAGGATACCACTATCTGCTTTAGCAGCAGTGCAGGCACATGGCCCTATCACTTGCTGCAATTGAAAAGCTTAGGGAAAAGGATCTCTGCAAGAGAACTTACGGCAAAACTTAGAAGCGAGCAAAAGGAAAGAAAGCATGCATCAGGAGCAGATGCATGCTTTCAAAATTTATGTGCTTCATTGATTTTAGCCGATGTCGAGTTTGGTCAGCAAATTTTGGATGCGATAGTCGTAGGCGGCATAATCCTTAAGTTCGATGCGGAAGCCCGGACTGACATCATCCCTCGGATATTCGGCGCACCAATCGGCAAGATTGATGCTCTTAGTATAGCGGATGCCGTCTTCCGTCTGATAGGTCCACTTGATTTCACCACAGTTATCGATCAGAGCGAGCAGAACATAGGCATAGGATCTCATCTTCCGATTGTAGATCTTGTCGTAACCGTCTGTCCAGGGACGGTCAAAGATCAGTTCCCAACTGTACGGATATTCAAACCCCTCGCTTTCCTGCGTATTCAGCTTGTTCGTGTAGCTGCCGATCGCTTCCCCGACGCCGAGCAGGTTTGCCAATCGCTGATCGGCACTGATATCGCCGATATACGGGTTGCGCGCCGCGTACAGGTCTTTCGCTTTCTTTGTGATCAGGCCGTAGCCGCTGTAGGTGTCGCCTTTAATGTTGACAGCGGTTGGATCCACGCTTTTACCGTCTTCGTCATAGCCAACGGGAACTTTTATCTGCAAGGTGCGCATCGGATGGAACCGGGAGAACGGCACCGCATAGACGATGATGTCGAGTCCGTCGTCGGTTTCCTTCAGTTTGTAGTGCGAGAACGCCAGCCCACTGCTTTCCTCAATCCAGCAGTTGAATACGAGCGTTTCGGAGGTGGCATGCGAAAAAGTCCGGGTTTCGCCGTTTTGATCGGTGAAGGTTTCGGTTTTCACAACGCGCGAGTCCGTATCGGTGGTTACTAGCATATGGAAATCCTCGATCGGACTGCCGTACAGATAAACCTTGGCCCAGACGCCGAAACCGGCCAGAAGCAGCACCAGAAGCACTGCAGCGAGGATGCGTTTGCGATTTGTGCTGCGGATCTTTTTCAGGTAATCGATCTCCGGAAAACCTTCACTGCCGAATCCTTCAGGTCCTTTAGCATCTTCGATACTCCCCGTCTGCATGGCGGCATAGGCAGCGGCGCAGGTCGGACATTCGGCCAGATGCGCTTCGATCGCCTCACTGCTCGCGGGACTGGTCAAACCGTCCGCGTAGGACGGCAGTAAGTCTTGAATGATATCACAAGGTAATTTTGTCATTTTATAGAAACCCCCTTTTGTAATTTTTCTTTGCCGCGGTAGAATGTGACACGCGCCCAGTTCTCGGTATGCTCCATGATCTGCCCGATCTCCCGAAAGGAAAGATCCCCCATTAGGCGCAGATACAAAACCTCACGCATCGGATCTTCGAGCTTGTGGAGCGCCTGCATCAGACTCAGCGTATCGAGCTTCGCGATGCAGACCTGCTCTGCGGACGGAGTCTGCAGCTCGTCCGCGTATTCCGAGGCATCAGACGGATCCGTCGCATGGGAGCGTCTGCCTGCATGCAGCGCCGCCTTGCTGTCCGGATTGTCCAGCGAAAGATTTCCTGTGCTTTTGCTTTGTTTTGTCAGATGACGACGCCAGATATTATTCGCGATCCCGCAGAGCCAGGTACTGACGCTGCTGTCGCCGCGAAATCGATGCGCCCCGCGCAGCGCCTGGTAGAATGTTTCCTGCGTTAGTTCTTCGGCAAGATCCGCATCCGCGCACTTCGCGAATAAGAATCCATAGATCATGCGCGAATGTTCCCGATAAAGTTCCTCCATGAAGCAGACCTCCTTTCCTCTTTTTTCGTTTGCCGTCATATAATAAGTAACACGAAAAGGGGTTTCGTTACAAGAAAATTTTTTTTATGTAGGAAATATCGATTGTGGTATTTTCGGAATATCGACAAAAGCACCTTGCGAAGCGGCGCTCCTCCATGCGCGTCATGGGCGAATAGAAATCTGTATTTTGTTATACGCGCTTTTATTCCCAAAAAAATGCCGGGGCAGTTGAAGTATTTCAGCTGCTCCGGCATGTACGACAGGAACGGAGTCCGATATGCATGAGTCTTGTCATCGTAAGGTGAACTACCCATTGTCTAAAGCCAATGAGCTTTCTGCTGTCTAAAGCCAGTGGGATTGCGGTAACCTGATTTCAAAATTTGTTGAATATGCTATGTAATCTGTGTCATTGGTCATGTGCGGGCTATGCCGTGCGCGGATCGCGCCCATTTCGTACTTCGCCGTATGTATCGGCTTCTTGCCAGGGAGGGGCACCTCCATATCCGCATGCTTACAGCAGCGGCAGTTTATTGAGGATGATCGTAAAGACGACCATCCCGAACAGCGCGAATGGGTAGGTTGCGCCGTAGCCTGCGCCGGGATCGTCGCTGCCGACCGCGTCGGTCGCCGCGCCGAGGCCCGGTGTGGAGGTCATACCGCCGCAGATCGCGCCGGACAGCATAATCCAGTTCAGCTTGAACAAATAGCGTCCGACAAAAAATCCGGCCATAATCGATACTGTGCCGACAAAGAGACTCACAAGCGCCAGTGTGATGCCGGAACCTGTCAGAGCGTCCACCGCGCCGTAGCCGTAGTTCAGACCGACGATCGCCAGAAAAAAGGAAAGACCAAGTTCGCGAATAACTCCAAGCACCTTGGCGTCCATGCGGAAGGAGAGCGGGCCGATTTTGCCGATATATCCCAAAAGCAGCGCGCCGATCAAAACGCCGCCGGTGGACTCCAGACTGACATAGCCGAGCGGTCCCATGTAGAGCTTGATCGAACCGATCAGATAACCGACCGCACAGACAATCGTGAAGGAAATGATGCTGAAGTCAGAGGTCGGTATTTGGCGGATGCCCTGCACACTTTTGGCTGCATCCATCTCCTGCCGATACTTTTTCTTTTCCTCATCGATATCAAAGCGAAAAATCACATTGAGGAGATTGACAGCCAAAATGACGATGATCACGCCGAATGGATAGCCGACCGCAGAACCGATGCCAACCTGCGCGGTCGCCTGATTAACAAAGTCCTGTTTCATTTCCTCCGTCAGAGAGGCGGTGCTTGCTTCGGTCAGATTCGCGTACTTTTCGTTCAGGCTAAGCACGCGGATCAACGCCTGCCGGTCAGTCTTGGAAGCCTGTTCATAGCGCGCCGCGAGGTCTGTTGCTTGCAGCTCCGCAGTTTCGAGCGCGGAGGCAAGACCCGGAGAGCTGGTCATCGCGCCGGTATAGACGCCGGTTACCGCGTATTGGTTCGTGCCCTTGCAGAATGCGGTGCAGGCATAGGTGGTACCGGCGCCGACAAGGGTAATCAAAAGACCGAGGACCACGAATTTTGGCCCGTATTTTTTGAGTACAATGCCAAGCTCCCTGGCAGCCAGCAGTCCGACTGCAGCGACAAAGACGATAAGAGCGGCGGAAAAAAAGGAGGAGTTGATGACCTTGCCGCCGTTACCGGATAGGATCTGCGCGGCAGCCTTGAAGCCGGCAGCGGTTTCATCGCCTGCCTCATAGATTTTTTGCGCGAAGCCGTAAACGCCCCAACCGACGGCGAGACCGACAAAGAGAGCGCCGGACGTTCCGAAGCTGAACTTGCCGAATTTGAGTTTCCCGAACAAAAGACCGAGCGCGATGGTGACAAACATCAGAACAAAGGGATTCAGCATGAAGCTGACTGCGTCAAACTTTATGATTTGCATGGCGGTGTTCCTCCTTGCCATTTTTTATGTAGGAAATATCAGCAGATGATATTTTCGAAATCACGACAAAAGCACCCTGCGAAGCGGTATGCGTGCATGACAGGCCTGTGCGCGCAGTCTGCATTTTACGATGCGCGCTTTTGTCCTATCATAACAGAATTATCCGTTCCCTCCAATAAAAATAAAGAGAAAAAACGAAAGAGCATGTTCTATTTTTGTTTTTTCGCGGATGGAAGGCCGAGGATGCGGTCGATGATGTCCGGTACAGTATGTTCCAAATCCGGCAGATACACGCGTTCGCTCCATTGATGGATTTCACGACAGCGCGGACCCAAAAAGAAGGTCGGCATCCCAAGCTGCGCGGCGGATTCGAAGGGAATATCGTAGATAGCAGCCGGCAGGGTCAGATTGCTGAGGAGCTTTCTTTGGGCGGCGGGATCCGTACACGAGAGATAGCTGGCATCGCCGATCCCCGTAAAGTACGGGACGACGGAGAGACGCAGTTGGTAATCCTCTTCCACGACCTCTCTGACCTGCTCTGTCAGCTGCCTGCCGTCTTCCGCGAGGTAAGCGTTGCAGACAGCAGGGTAGTATGGCGGCGCGATGGCCAGCACGATCATCGGGTCCTCATCACCGCAGATTTCAATCAAGCGGCGGATATAGAGCACGCTCGCGTCCTGCAAGGAAAGCGCACCGCTTTGGATCTCAGCGGCGAGCTGATCCGTCTGTGCCTGCTTCCATGCCGCGAAGTCGGCACGATGCGCGGTCGCAAGCGCTTCCAGTTCTGGAAGAAGCAAGACACGCGGCACAGTTTTTAGCTTTTGCGCGTCGGTAATCAGCCCATGCCGCGCCGCGTGCTGATAGGCGCGCTCATATTTTTGCATGATAGCTGCGGCGGATTCTTCGCAGACCCGACGCAGCTTCGCGATGGTTTCGTCCAGCACGTTCTCTCCGAGGAAAAGCAGGTTGACGCACATGACAGCCAGCTCCGGCAGTGATACATCATAGGTTTGTTTGAGATCTTTCATAATCTGCACGATCGGCGGCGCGGAGGCAAGGCCGAAGTCCTCGGTGACAAACTCGGGATTGAGATCGATGCGCGCGGTGATTTCGGCGATCAGATGCGCGGCATTCAGGCCCTTGAGCGGTTCGCCGCAGTGCGCGAGCTTGCCCTTTGCCACGATCATCGGGAGCATTTTACCGATACTGCCGTTATAGAGCATAAAGTCACTGCCAGCCAGCGGAAGCTGCGGTTCCAGCACCAGTGCCGCGGTATAGGTCAAGGCAAAGCGTTCGCGAAGCTGCAAAAGAAGGCCGACGGCAGAACGCATACCGGCAGAAATGTTTTCTTCATCACAGACAGCAACAAAGAGCAGTCCCGTTTCCGCGTCCTCCGGTAATGTCAGGGTTTTAAAAATACCGACGGCGAGTCCGCCCTTCATATCTGCGGTGCCGCGTCCGGGCAGCCAGTCTCCGCTTGCCAGTTCTTCCTGCATGGCAGGGGTTCCGAGCTTTTGGCGCAGGATTTCCTCTCGGAGTTTTTGAGGCTGTAGGGCAAAAGGCTTCAGATCCCCGTAGCAGTCGATTTCAACGGCATCGTAATGGCCGGTTAAAATCAGCGTGCGATCCGTTGTGCCGCGTTTCAGCGCCCAAACAACAGGACGTCCCATGAAATCTCCGGTATCTTCCATGCCGAAGCAATCGGGATGCGCGCGGAAGTACGGATCCTCAGCGAAATAGGAGATGATTTTTTTGGCGGCAGCCTGCTCCATCGGCGTACCGGTGTCGCTTTGCGCGGAGACCAGCGCCTCCATGATCTCCATAATAGTGTGAGATGTTTGCATATCCTTTTTCCTCCCTATGCTTATCGTTTTCTTTTCATAAAATGATTATAACACCGGATTTTCTGTGCCGCAATACAAGCAATCAAAGTTCAAAGGGAAAGGAGACAGGGTCTTGCAGCATATACCCAGGCCTCCTGTGAAAGAAAGTCTTTGGCATATACCGCAAAATGTGATAAAATGATCGTAAATGGTCATAAATGAATTGGGAATATGCGCGCGTAATATATAAGTTAGAACTTAGAAAGTACGGAGATCATAAGACATCGATGATAGAGATATTGGAACCTTACGGCGCGGTTATCCGCGCGCTGCTCATCTGCGGCGCGGCAATCGGGCTCGGCATAGTGCTCGGAAACGGCGCGGTGTATTTTTTTAATCGGATACCGGGCAAGTGGCTGACGGATTATGATGCGGAGCCGTCCGAGGAACTTCTGCGTCCGACCCGGCAGAGGGTCAGAAGCACGCCATGGAAATACGTGTTTACCGGATTTTTTATCTGCTGCGGCATTTATCTGGGTCTGCGGGATCCGGCCTACGCGCTTCCGGCGCTGGCGGCGATGTGGCTGCTGCTGGAAATGTCGATCGCGGATCTGAAATACATGATTGTGCCGGATCAGCTCGTTCTGCTGCTCGGCGTGACAAGTCTGGGCTTTATCACGCGGCATCGCGGCGGTCCGCTGGACGCGGTTTGGGGCGCGCTTTTGGGTTTTGGCGCCCTGGCGTCAATGGCGCTGCTTGCAAAGCTGATGTATAAAAAGCCCGCGATCGGCGGCGCAGATGTGAAGCTGTTCGGGGCGCTCGGACTCGCGACCGGTGTGGACGGCATTCTTTTTATATTTATCGCTTCGACTTTTTTGAGCGCAGGACATTTCATCTGGCTGATGCTTCGCAAAAAAGCAAGGCTTACGGATGAACGGGCCATGGTGCCGTATATTGCGGCCGCGGCCGCGTTTTATCTGGTATTTTTGCATGATTTGTTGTACAATAGCGATATGTGGTTTCCGATTTTTCGCTTTTGACGAACGTGGCAGTTATGAAGCCGCGCGGCGCTGCGAAGGGAAGCCCGTTGAACTGTAATTTTGGAGGATGTATGATTACAAGTAAACAAAGAAGTTTTTTGCGCTCCATGGCGCACAATCTTGATCCGGTGGTCTATATCGGCAAATTCGGCGTGACTGAAAATGTCGAAAAAGAAATCGATAACTGTCTCGAAAACCGCGAGCTCGTCAAGGTAAAATTGCAGGAAGGCTGTGATCTGGCGGCCAAAGCTGTCGCCAACGAGATGGCGGACAAGCTCGGCGCGGAGTTCGTGCAGGCAATCGGGCATAAGTTTACGCTTTACAGAGAATCAAAGGAAAACAAGCAGATCGTATTGCCGCGATAGGAAGCGGCAGGGAAAGAGACCGGCAGGAATCGTAAGCAGGCAAGTGTGCAGGTGATGAAAAAGTCGGGCAAGGGCAGCAAAAATAATGGAACGTAATATTTTTATGACAATCGAATATGATGGCTCCGATTTTTGCGGATGGCAAAGACAGCCAAACGTCAGAACCGTACAGGGGCATTTGGAGGAGGTACTGAGTCACGTCTGCGGGAAAGAAATTAAACTTAACGGAACCAGCCGTACGGATGCCGGTGTGCACGCCCTGGGGCAGTGTGCGTCTTTCCGCGGGGAATTCGGGATTCCGACGGATCGGATCATGCTCGCGGCCAATAACATCCTGGCAGGCGGCAGGCAGCCGCTCAAGGGCATCGGGGACGTGCGCATCACCTCTCTGCGTGAAATGCCGCCGGATTTCCACGCAAGGTTCAGCTCCCGCGGCAAAAAATACCGTTATCTGATCCGCAATCTGCCGGAACCGGATATTTTTCGCAGAAACTATTGCTATCAAGTTCCGCAGCCGTTGGACATCGAGTCGATGCGCGAGGCGGCGGCCTATATCGTCGGAACACATGATTTTAAGTGCTTTCAGGCGGCAGGCGGCGAGGAAAAGGAAACGACGGTCAGAACCATCTACCGGTTATGTGTGGAACCGCGCGGGGAGGATATCGCGATTGAGGTCAGCGGTGACGGATTTTTGTACAATATGGTGCGCATTATTGTAGGAACGCTGGTGGAGGTCGGTTTGGGAAAACGCGAACCGCGGGAGCTCGCGGCGATCATCGAAAGCGGTGAGCGGCAAAAAGCGGGGCATACGGCGCCGGCCGCCGGACTGTATCTGGTTGAGGTCTATTACGAGGAACAGAGGGAAAGGGAGGCGGAGAAAACATGGAAAAGATGAAACGACCGACTTGGGATGAGTATTTTATGGAAATGGCAGAACTGACCGCCAAACGCTCTACCTGCATGCGGCGCAGCGTCGGAGCGGTCATTGTGAAGGATAAGCGTGCGATCGCGACCGGCTACAACGGCGCGCCGAAGGGGATCCGCCACTGCGAGGACCGCGGCGGCTGTCTGCGCCAAAAGCTGGGGGTGCCGTCCGGACAGCGACACGAACTTTGCATGGCACTGCACGCGGAGCAGAACGCGATCATTCAAGCCGCGTCTATGGGACACGCGATCGAAGGCGGTACAATTTATATCACGCATCAGCCATGCGGTATCTGCGCGAAGATGATCGTCAACGCCGGTATCAAACGAATCGTGGTCAGAGATGGCTATCCGGACGATCTGGCGCTTGAGATTTTGGAGGAGGCCGGGCTTACGGTCGAGAAACTGCCAAAGGAAGACTCCGGTACGAAAAAGGATCTGAAGCCGGAGCCGCAGGCGCAGCCTGTAAAGCCGGAATAACCGGAAGAATCAAAAAACAGAGAAAGAGTAAAGGGAGATACGTATTTATGTATACAACTTTATGGGCGACCTTTTTGGTTGCTTTTGTCCTGTCGCTGGCGATGACGCCGGCGGCAATCAAGCTGGCGCCGAAGATCGGGGCTATGGATGTGCCGAAGGATGACAGGCGGATGCATGTCAAGGCGATGCCGCGTTTCGGCGGCATGGCCATCTTCATCGGTACGATGGTTTCAACGGCGATTTTTTTGCTGCAGCTCGATCATCGAATCCTCGGCATTATGATCGGCGGCGTGCTGATTTATCTTTTGGGTGTGATCGATGATTTAAAAAATCTTCCTGCAAAGGTGAAATTTTTAGGGCAGACCGTCATAGCGATCATCATGTATCTTTACGATATTCGCATTGAATTTATCAGCAATTTTTTTGGCGACGGCAAGAGTGAGCTGGGAGCGGTGCTGTGCTTCCTTGTAACAATTCTGTGGATTGTGGGCATCACCAATACGGTCAATCTCATCGACGGTTTGGACGGTTTGGCGGCCGGCACTTCAGCGATCGCTTCGCTGTGTATCGCTTATGTCGCCTATATTCACGGGATGTATCTGGCTTCCGGCGCGATGCTCGCGTTGGCGGGCGGTGCGCTCGGGTTCCTGCCGTATAACTTCTATCCGGCGAAAATTTTCATGGGCGACGGAGGATCGTTGTTCCTGGGATTTATGCTTTCCACCATGTCAATTTTGGGGCCGGTCAAAAGCGCGACCATCGTGGCGGTGATCATTCCGGTACTGGTACTGGGTGTGCCAATTTTCGATACGGCTTTCGCGATATTCCGCCGTTTGGTCAACAAGCGGCCGATTATGGAGGCGGACAAGGGGCATCTGCACCATCGGCTGATGAAACTTGGCTACGGACAGCGGCGGGCGACCTTGATGCTTTACGGCGTCAGTGGTATCATGGGCATTTCATCAGTGACTTTCAGCCGCGGTTTATGGGTGGAAACACTGGGATTGTTCGCGATCGCGCTGATGCTGATCTATATTTTCCTGACGGACGCGAATCACATCATGCCGCAGATCAAAAATCCGGAGGCTTATCCGAACGCAAAGCCAAGCGAGCATGTGAGAGAGGCCGGCGAGGACAAAACCATCACGCCTGAGGCCTCTGAGAGAGGCGGAGCTGTTGAAGAGGACAAGAAGCAATCTGAAACCTTCGCGAAACCGCAGGCATAAGAGCATATTGGGCAGGCCGGATTTTCTTGAAAAACAGAAGACGCGGCCGCTTAATAGAGATAAAGGAGACTGACACCCGAAGAAGTCGCTGAGGGGAAAGGAGACTGTTATGGAAACCAGAGTCGCGCTGATCAGCATGATCGTGCAGGACCAGGAGAGCGCGCTTGAAATCAACGCCTTGCTGCATGCTTATCGGCAGTACATCATCGGCAGGATGGGGATTCCTTACGCGCCGAAGAAGATTTCAATCATCAGTATCGCGATTGACGCGCCGCAGGACATCATCAGCGCGCTTTCGGGCAAGCTCGGCGCGCTGCGCGGGGTCAGTGCCAAAACCGTATATTCTAAGGTGGAAGGAGCAAATTAGCTTTCTGACACAAAAGAAAGGACAAAATCATGAAAGCAAAAAAAATGAACGCAAAGAAGCTGTTTTCGCTTTTGCTCGCGCTGCTTTTGACAATGTCGCTGCTTGCGGGCTGCGGCAACCAGGGCGGAGACGAGCAGGAAGCTGCCGAGACGGGCACTGTCAGCGAGATTGTCAACGTGGCCGCGTTGAACGGACCAACCGGCATGGGCATGGTCAAGCTGATGGATCTGACTGACAAGTACGCGGTCACGACCTATCAGGCACCGACCGATATCGCGCCGAAGTTAATCAATGGCGAGGTGGATGTGGCGGCGCTGCCGTCCAATATGGCAGCTGTATTGTATAACAAGACCGAGGGACAGATCGTGGCAGTCAGCCCGATCGCGTTAGGCGTCTTATATATCCTTGGGAACAACGCCAACGTGACGGAGATCGAAGATCTCGCGGGTAAGACCATTGTTGCCAGCGGACAGGGCGGCACGCCGGAATATGTGCTGCAAAAGGTACTGGAAAACGCGGGGCTTGAGATAGGAAAGGACGTAAAAGTTGAATGGCTGGCGAGCCACGCGGATGTCAATACGAAATTGCTGTCTGAGGAAGGCACAATTGCGATGATGCCGGAACCGTTTGTTTCGACTGCGCTGGCTTCCGGCAAGGAAGGCGTCACGCAGCTGTTTGACCTCAACGCGCTTTGGAATGAGGCGACCGGTCAGGAACTGCCGATGGGCGTACTGGTCGCAAGAAAGAGCTTCGTCGAAGAGCGTGCCGATGACCTTGCGGTATTGCTCGCGGACTATCAGACTTCGGTGGATTTTGTAAACAATTCTCCTGCGGAGGCAGCGGCTGCTATTGTCGAAAAAGGGTTTATTGGCAAAGCGGCGATCGCGGAGGCAGCGATTCCGAACTGTCATATCGTGCTGTACAGCGGCGATCAAAAAGACGCGGGGGCGACGATGCTCAAGACCTTCAATGAGACCCTGTTCGCGATGAATCCTGCCGCAGTCGGCGGGGCGCTGCCGGGTGATGATCTATACGACTAGCGAGACGTGCGTTCCGTGCATGAGGAGACCGGTAGCAGGTACAACGGCATCGAAGACTGCTGTGCCGCGATGCCGCTGGCTTTGGACGGAAGGCCGCATGTGAGAGAGACGCGGTGAATGCGATGGACCGAAAAAAAACAGAATCGACCGACAGGTGTCAAAAAAGAAAAAACGAAAATCACGTGAAGAGAGCAGGCAGATGGGTCGCCATCTGCCTGTTTTGGCTCGCGTTTTGGCAGACATGCGCGATGCTCATCGGAAACAGCCTGCTGCTGCCGTCACCGGCGGAGACCTTAGCGGCGCTGGTCACGCTGTTTGGAGAACGGTCTTTTTATCTGAACGTGTTTTGGACTATGCTGCGCTGCGCGCTGGCACTCCTCCTTTCGCTTGCGGCAGGGGGCATCTGCGCGTGGGTGGCGTATCGGAGGGACTGGATTCGGCAGCTGCTGGCGCTGCCTGTCAGCTTTTTTAAGGCCGTACCGGTGATGGCAATCATTATTTATGTCATCCTGCTGATCCGTTCAGACTGGGTGGCGCTTCCGGTCTGTTTTTTGATGTGCTTTCCGGTGGTCTACACGAACCTTTTGGGCGGTTTGGACGCGGTTTCTGCGGAGCTGTTGGAGGTCGCGGAGATTTACGAGCTGAACAGCAGGCAGCGCCTGCAGCTTGTGTATCTGCCGTCACTGCTGATGCCGCTGCAAACTTCGCTAAAGCTGATCGCGGGACTTTCGTGGAAGGCTGTCGTGGCAGCAGAGGTATTGGCAATCCCTGCCTATTCCTTAGGCTATCAGATGCTGCAGGCTAAATATTATCTGGAGACGCCGCGCCTCTTTGCCTATATCGCGGTCATCGCGTCGCTCAGTATCGGGTTTGAAAAGCTGATCTGCCGGCTGGTCGAGCCGCTCACATGGAAAGCTTATGAGGGCAGCAAGCTGAAGAAATGGCTGCATGCTAAGAATGCTGCGCAAAAGCAAGGACCGGAAAACGGAAGAGAAGTAGGTGCGGCATCGAGTGACGCAGGACGAATGCCTACCGGAAAAGTTCGACAGCCGCAATCGTGTAGTATGAGAAAGGACTTAGGTTTCGGAGATAGTAGAAAGGGCAATATCGGTGGTGGAAACTTCGTGGCGCCCGCGGTCGCGGTACGACATGTCAGCAAATCCTTTGACGGTCAGCGCGTTTTGCAAGATTTGAGTCTGCGCCTGGAAGCGGGACAGATCACCGCACTGATGGGACCGTCCGGCATCGGAAAGACAACGCTGGCACGTATGCTCGCGGGGCTGACAAGGCCGGACAGCGGCATGATTATCATCGACGGCACATATCGGCTTTCTTTTCTCTTTCAAGAAGACCGTCTGCTGCCGTGGCTCAATGTTTATGATAATATCGCGCTTGCATTTTTGAACGCGCGTCGAAGATTCATACGTGACAGTGCAGAAGGAGTTTCCCGTTTTGGAGGTAGCGACGCATCTGATTTGCGAAGAAACGCGCACTCAGCCGACTCGTTCACCTTGCAGAAACACGCGCGGCTGACCACTCTGCCCGCCTCGCGGCAGCTGAGCGGAGAAGAAATTGACAGGCGTATCCGCGGATTAGCGGAGGCATTGGAACTGACAGACGTACTGGACAAGCTGCCAGCGGAGCTTTCCGGTGGTATGCGTTATCGCGCGGCGATGGGCAGAGCTCTCGCAGCACCGTCGGAGTTTTTGATCATCGACGAGCCGTTCCGCGGACTGGACGAAGCGCTTAAGCGCCGCATCATCGACCGAACGTGGGAAGCGGAGACCCAGGGCAAGACTGTCCTTTTGATCACCCACCGCCCAGAGGACAGCGAGACGCTCGCGCAGCGCGCATTGACATTGTGAATGAAATAACACAGCAGGCGCGGTCATCCGCGCCTGCTGTTCTATAACGTGCGTCTATAATTTTTCGATCTCTTCGGCAGGAAGCCCAGTCATTTCGGCAATATCCGCAACCGGAATGTTTTTAGTCTTCATATTCTTCGCGATCTCGCGCTGTTTCTGCGCTGCGCCTTCGCTGCGGCCCTCGGCAAGTCCCTCACTGCGGCCCTGCTCCAAACCCCTGCGTTCGCGTTCTTTGAGCATATATTCGAATGTCATGTACTTCCGCCTCCATTCGTCCGTATTGAACTTCTTCACACGCGCGTCGATCATGCGCGTCAGCGGGGAAACCTGACTCTGCCGCGGGT
>URWB01000035.1 GCA_900551415.1 uncultured Eubacteriales bacterium | reverse complement strand
GGCGTGGAGGACTTCAAAGAAATCATTGATAAAGACGGATATTTTGTCGATAAAACCTTGATGATAAAAGAATTGATTGAAAGCAATGCAAAGGTAACTTTGTTTACCCGCCCAAGACGCTTTGGCAAGACGCTCAATCAGTTTATGATCCGCCGTTTCTTTGAAGATGAGAGAACACGCAGCGGGGAGCGAATTGACAACGGCTATCTCTTTGACGGGCTGGCGATCGCAGACTGCGGCAAAGAAATCCTCAAACACCAGCAGCAGTATCCGGTCATCTTTATGAGCCTGAAGTCGGCTAAGCAGGATACGTATGCGCTCGCTTACATGGAATTAAAGAAACGCCTGAGTGCGGAGTACAAGCGGCACAAATATGTTTTGATGGGAGATACCCTGACAGCGGATGAAAAAGAACGCTTCGAGGCCGTGTCACGCGTCGCAGATGATGACAGCCTCTACACTGACGCGCTGGGGTTTCTGTCGGAATGCCTTTCCAGATATCACGGACATAATGCCTTCATCCTCATCGACGAGTATGACGTGCCATTGGAAAACGCCTATCTGCATGGATTCTACGACAAAATGATCGGCTTCATCCGTTCCCTGTTTGAATCTGCGCTCAAGACGAATCCGTATCTTGAAAAAGGTGTGATCACAGGCTGTCTTAGGATCAGCAAGGAAAGCGTTTTTACGGGTTTGAACAACTTAGCGGTGGAATCGATACTCAGCATGAACTACCCGGGAGCCTTTGGCTTCACCGAGCCGGAAGTAAAGGCAATGATGGAATACTTTGACCGGGCGGATCAGTATCCGGAACTGAAAAAATGGTATGATGGGTATTGCTTCGGCAAAACCGAGATTTACAATCCATGGAGCATTTTGAATTACCTCTATATGGGAAAGAATGACCCGGACTATTTACCGCGTCCATACTGGTCGAACACATCTTCGAACAGCATTGTGCGTGAGATGGTAGCCGAAGCGGATGACGAGGCAAAAGAGGACCTGGAAACGCTGATGAACGGCGGCACGATTGAGAAGCGCGTGCACGAAGATATCACCTACGGCGATATCCACCAGACGCAGGACAATCTTTGGAACTTCCTGTTTTTCACCGGCTATCTCAAAAAAGTCAGCGAGCGGAAAGACGCAGCAGGAGAAAATCTCTGCTTGACGATGAAGATTCCGAACACAGAAGTCAAAACCATCTATCGGGAGTCCATCTCCTACTGGTTCGACCAACGGATGAAAGAAACCGACCGCGGTCCGCTTCTGCATGCGCTCGAAACAGGAGATTGCGAGGCAGCGGAGGACTTCATCAATAGTCAGCTTGCGGACACCATCAGCTACTACGATTATGCCGAGAACTTTTATCATGGTTTTATGGCAGGACTTCTTGTAAACATCGGCGGCTACCGCGTGAAATCCAACCGCGAGAGCGGAAACGGCAGACCTGATATCGTGATGCAGACGGTGCAGGTACGCAAAGGCCGCGTGATTCTTTTGGAGCTGAAAATAGCGGACAGCATCGCGGAGATGGAAGCAGCCTGCGACCGCGGGCTTGCACAAATCGAAGAACAGCGTTACGCAGAGCCTTTTATAACGGAGGGTTACCCCGAAGTGAAGAAGTATGCACTGAGTTTTTGCAAGAAAGAGTGCATGATAAAAAAAGCGGAATAACGGAGAAGTTGAAAAAAAGACGAACCTGTCTGCCTGACGAAAAATTAAAACGCCAAACGAAGCTCGAAGCAAAAATGCTCGGGCTTTTTGTTCTAAACAAAGCAGGCGATTTGCCTGCGCATTTCTATGCGGTGGACGAATAATTCTGCGTTTCGAGTTGATACAATTCGCTTGTGGCGCTGCTGGCTGCAGGTGATTTTGTGTGTATAAAATCGCGGGTTTTGTCCTATCATAACGCTAAAGAACGATTTTTTTGACTTTTTGCCCAAGTTATGGTAAAATAGTACGGTCGGAGAATAGGAGGGCTTATGGTAGATAAACCAAAGGGTCGTGCCGAAAAGCTTTTGGAGCGATTTTTCCGTTGGTGCCGTATGCAGAGGGAAGAGTTGATTGACTTGTTCTCGCCTGCTTGCGAGCTGTTAAAGGAAAAGAAAACGGCACACCCGATGTTGGCTAAAATCACGATCACTGCGAGTTGTCTGCTTGTCTGCGGGCTGATCGTAGTGGGCTTTGCCACACCGAAAACAGTACATGTGGTCGTCGATGACTCTCTCGGAGAGGTTCGGACCACTTACGAAACAACAGCGATGCGTGTGGACTCTTTTTTGGAGGAACACGAAATCGACTTCGTTTCAGATCAGGATATCATGGATGTTGAATTGCACGATGGCATCGATGATGAAATGCAAATTCATATTACAAAAGCCTTTGAGGTATCGGTAACGGCAGACGGCGATACGCATACGCTGATTACGCTGCCGACAACCGTACGGGAGGTGCTTGCGGAACTCTGTATTGTTCCGGACGCGGATGACATTTTGAATGTGGAAATGGACGCTCCGGTTTATAAGGATGAAGAAATTGTTTTGCAGAGAGTTCACAAGGAATATGAAACAAAAAAGGTAGAAACCAATTTTGAAGTAAAATACGCAGCTGACAGTTCTTTGGTCATCGGTGAGACCAAGGTAGAACAGAAGGGTCGGAAGGGCGTCAAGGAGGAAACCTACGAGGTTACCTACGTCGACGGCAAAGAGACCGAACGCACTTTGTATCAGACAGAGACGGTCAAAAAGAAGAAGGATAAGGTCATTCACTACGGAACTAAAATCCTCTCCAAGACGCCGTCCGGACTCAAATACAAAAAGAAAATCAGCCGCGTGCGCGCGGTGTCCTATCATTACGGCGGCAGTCCGCGAGGCTCTTACGGCCTCTCTTGTGAGTATGGCACCTGTGCGGTAGATCCGGATTTGATTCCGCTCGGCTCCCTCTTATATATCGAGGGATACGGCTACGCGATCGCCAATGACGTTGGAAGCGCGATCAAAGGGAAAACCGTTGATCTGTACATGGAACGTATGGCGCAGTGCGGCATTTGGGGCGCGCGCTGGTGCGATGTCTACATCGTGCGCAGCGGCGCGTAAACCGAATACGCGAAAACAAAAAAATAAGAACCGACGCGTGCGGGAAGCGGCCCGCTTCTCGCGCGGAAAAAACGAACACCCGACATGCTGCCTTTTTGAGCGTGTCGGGTGTTCGTTTTTGTAGGGTAATGTATCTTATCGATCTCCAAGGAGGACACTGTCAGAGGCGAATTTGCTGCCGCTGATGTCCTCAAACTTATGCAGAAGATCTTCGATGGTGAGTTTATTCTTTTCCTCGCCCTTGATGTCGAGAATGATCTTGCCCTGATTCATCATGACCAGACGATTGCCGTAGGTGATGGCATCCTGCATGTTGTGGGTGACCATGAGGGCGGTCAGACCATGTTCATGAATAATCTGGTCGCTGAGCTGCAGTACCTTCGCCGAGGTCGCGGGGTCCAGCGCCGCGGTATGTTCATCCAGCAAAAGCAGCTTCGGCTTTTGTAATGTCGCCATCAGGAGGGTAACTGCCTGTCGTTGTCCGCCGGAGAGCAAGCCCACCTTGGTTTTCATACGATCTTCCAAACCCAAACCGAGCTGGGCGAGAGATTCCCGATATAATTCGCGCTCCTTTTGAGAGATTCCCCAAGCGAGTGTTCTGCGCTTGGTACGTCTGTACGCCATGGCCAGATTTTCTTCGATCATCATGGTTGGAGCAGTGCCCATCATCGGATCTTGAAAAACTCTGCCGATGTACTTGGCTCTTTGGGTCTCATTTTTGTACGTCAGGTCCTCACCGTCTAAGATGATGCGCCCGCCGTCCGCCTTATGTACACCGGCAATGAGGTTTAGCATGGTAGATTTACCGGCGCCGTTGCCGCCGATGACGGTGATAAAATCGCCGTCGTGAATGGTTAGATTTAAACCGTTAAAAATTTGCTTTTCGTTGATCGTTCCGATGTTGAACGATTTTTCAATTTGTATCATTTTAAGCATCGGTATCGCCTCCCAACTCCCGCGCGATGAGCGCGTCATATTTTTTTGCGTTTTCACGGCGCAGCTTGCGCTGTGCAGATTTTTGCTGCAAAACCGGAAGCGCGAGGGCAAAGGCGACGATGACCGCTGTGATGATCTTAAGATCGGTAGCCTTGAGGAAGCTGAAGGTCAGCGCGCAGGCGATGACGGTACGATAGATGACCGCGCCCGCGATAATCGCCAGGAGCTTCAGCGCGAAGTTCATATCCTTGCGGATGAAGATGACCTCACCGATGATGACGGACGCCAGACCGATCACAATCGTACCCTGCCCCATGGTAACCAGCGCTGAACCGTAGTCCAGCTGCGCGATCAGGCTGCCGGAGAGGGCAACCAGCGCGTTGGAGATCATGAGACCGAGGATGATGACGCGGTCGGTCTTGACGCCGAGGGAACGTGCCATATTCTGATTGCTGCCGGTCGCTCTGACCGCACAGCCGATTTCGGTTCCGAAAAAATAATATAACAGCGCGACGATCAGCAGGCAAAAGACAGTGCCCAAAATGATCGAAACCGTATTGCTCACAGTGCCTTCAGGCAGCAGAGAAAGCATCCAGGTCTTCAGAGAAGGCTGCTCAAGGGCGACGGTGGCCTTATCACTCATAATTCGAATATTGACCGAATAGAGCGCGATCATCGTCAAAATACCGGATAAGATGGCGGGAATCTGAAAAATCGTATGCAGAAAGCCCGTAATAAATCCGGCTGCCGCGCCTGCGAGCAGCGCGCAGAGCATGGCCATGGCAGGACTCATGCCGGTGTTGATCAGGACGACTGTGACAGCGGCGCCGAGCGGGAAGGTTCCTTCTACGGTCAAATCCGCAATGTCGAGAATTCTGAATGTCAGATATACGCCCAGCGTCAGGATTGCCCATATGAGACCTTGGGCAACGCCGCTTAGGATCGTTGCTGTTGTTATCATTTCTAAACCTCCGAGATACGCGGGCCGCGGGAGTATGAAAACTCCGCGGCGCCGCGATTGTTGATACTATATGCTTAAGCTCTGAAACGCGGGTGACCCGTCCGCGTTAAGGAAGCAGCGTTGCTGTGCTCTTGACCTCATCCGGAATGGTGATGCCTAATTTGTCCGCGGTTTCCGTATTGATGGCAACCTCCAGAACGCTTTCGTCGGTCTGGTATTCGATCGGCATGCTTGCAGGCTCTGCTTCGCCCTTGAGAATCTTGACAGCCATTGCGGCAGTTGTCTTGCCAAGCTCATAGTAGTTGATGCCGTAGGTCGCGAACGCGCCGTTGCCGACCATACCGGATTCGCCGACGATGGTCGGGATACCGCATTCATTCGCTGCGGCAGAAACGCTTGTCATGCCGTCAGCCAGCGTGTTATCAGTCGGAATATAGATGAAGTCAACCTGTCCCTTGAGGGATTCGATCGCGGATTTTGCTTCATCGATCGCGGAAACCGTCTTGACAACGGATTCCATACCCTGTTCCTTGATTGCCGCTTCCGCGAGGTCGGATTGAATCTTCGAGTTTGATTCGCTGGAGCAGTACATGATAGCAACCTTCTTCGCGTCCGGAATCAGCTGCTTGCCGAGCGCGATCTGCTGCGAAACAGGGTTCATGTCGGATGTACCGGTCAGGTTCGCACCCGGCGCGTCATTGGAGGCGACGAGGCCGGAGCCTGCAGGGTCGGTAACCGCGGTGAAAAGTACCGGAATATCAGCGGTCTTTTCTTTGATCGCGGAAGCGCAAGGTGTCGCGACCGCGAGAATCAAATCGGATTTTTCATTGACGAGCGTATCCGCGATGCTCGGGCAATTGGCAGCCTCAGCAGCGGCAGAAAGCTGATGGATGGTAATGTTTTCGCCATCGACATAGCCCGCGTCAGCGAGACCGTCAATGAAACCCTTGGTTGCGTTCTGCAGGGCGGTAAATTCACCAAACTGCATGATACCGATTTTTAAGTTTTCACCATCAGCGCCGCCGGTATTCGCGTCATCGCCGGAGCCGCCGCAGCCTGTCAGAAGCAGGGCTGCCGTCAGCAGACAGATGAGTAATAGAGAAAGCGATTTTTTTGTGTTGCGTTTGAACGTTTTCATGTTGTCCTCCTGTAAATTGTGTTTATTTTTTTGATGTGACTCATTGTTTTCGATGAGTCCGGCTCTATCACAGGGAAAGCGGGGAAACAAAAAAGCCCCTCGCGGCTATCGGGATGATAACCACAAGCGGACTATATAATGAGCCGGATGATGCAATTGTCACAATGTCATTAC
This sequence comes from uncultured Eubacteriales bacterium, assembly GCA_900551415.1. Classification (GTDB taxonomy): domain Bacteria; phylum Bacillota; class Clostridia; order Peptostreptococcales; family Anaerovoracaceae; genus CAG-238. Next base: position 13,010 of record URWB01000035.1, on the reverse strand, counting down.
AAGTCTTACGTTACCTTATGCAGTTGTAATTCGTAAAGCGACGGTAATAGTAAAAGCCGTAATACATGGTGTTTCCTCCTTGCCTGTGATGTGTTTGTGTTTTGATTCTGTAGCTATCCTACACCAGAGGGAAGACTTTGTCAAGCTAAATTTTCAGAAAATTCAATAAAAATCAAAAAAACAGAGAAAATGAGACGTCAAAATTGTTTGAAGCAACAAGAAAAGCGGCTCCGCAGGCGGAAAGCCGCTTCTTCTTCCCATCGGAAGGCACACGCGGAGCTAGCGCAGATGTTTTTCGATGAGATCTATAAAGGTAGTAACGTACTCGTCTTTGGCGAAGATCGCGCGGGCGAGACCTGCGTTGCCGCCGCCTTTGCCGTTGTAGATCGAAGCGTTCTCCTTGACGAGCTTCCCGCAGTCAATCCTGCCGTTCGAAACAAGGAAGACCGTATGGCTCGGATCGTGCACCAGGAAAGCGACCTTTTGGATGTGCGGGCCGATCTCACGCGCGAGGGTGGAGAGGTCATCCAGCGAGAACAGACTGTAGTGACGACTCACCGAAAACAATGAGTTCAACTCATTGTTTTCGGTGAGTTCGCTAAGAATCGAAGCGGCCTCTTTGGAGAGGACTTCTTTTTTGAGCAGGTGCAGCTGCGTACGGGATTCCCTGTTTTTTTCCTGGGCGCTCTCGTATTTGGCGAGCACATCCTCGGTACCCGCACTCAGCTTATTGCAAAGCGCGGTGAGAACATCCATCTCCTCCTGATACTTGAGGAAGGCGCGTCTGCCGGCCTCAAAATAAACGCGAAACATCCCTTTGTTCGGTTCAACCTTAAAAATTTTGAGCAGGCCGACCTGGCCGGCGGTGGAAGGATGCGTACCGCAGCACGCGACACAGTCAGAAGGATTTTCAACGTCACCGACGCAGACGATGGTGATGTCCTCTTCGATGGCGAGCGCCTTGCGCAGCGGCAGATGTTCGGCCTCCTGCTTCGTGTCAAAATGACGGGTGATGACCGGCGCGTTGCTCCAAATCGCCTCATTGGTGCACAGCTCGGCGTGTTTGGCCATTTCCCAGGTGAGTGCTTTAAAATCCGGATTTTCCTCCAGGCTGATATCGACCGTCATATAATTGTCTCCCATGTGAAAACCGCGGTTGACACCGCCGTATTCGCGGTAGAACATACCGCTGAGGATATGCTCGCCGCAGTGACGCTGCATATTGTCGAAGCGGCGCGCCCAATCCAGCGTTAAATGGACGGAATCCCCGACCCGCAGCGCGTCCGGCGCGCAGGCAACGCAATGGAAGATATCGTCCTCGTATTCATAGACATCGACGACCGCGAAAGCGTTGATTGTGCCCAGGTCGCAGCTCTGGCCTCCGCCGGTCGGAAAAAAGATGGTTTGATCCAGGGTAATCAGCACCTTGCCTTCACGCGTGGAAACGGAGCGAATGCTCGCGTCGCACTCTCTGAGATAAACGTTTTCGCGGAATAATCTGTTTGTATGCATATAGAACCTCCTGTTTTTAGCTTCGCGTCCCCTTCCTCCGCTTCGCGCGGCGCTGCGGGGCGAAATTGTCGAAATTACTAGAATTATTGTAGCACAGCCTCATATAAATAGCTATGAATAAATCGCGCGGTGAAAGGGGTGCACAGATGAAACGGAGAAAATTCGCAAGGAGGCTTTGGACTGTGTTGCTTTTGGCGGGGCTCTGCGCGCTGCTGGGGCTTTCGTTCCGCCTGCTCCTGCGGACGGAAATGTCTGCGGTATCGATGGTGGCGGGAGTTGAAACGGCGCGTGTCACAAAAGAAAACGGAGTCGGAAGCATAGCAAGGCAGACGGAGCGACCGCTCATCGTTATCGACGCGGGGCATGGCGGTATGGACGGCGGCGCGCTATCCGCGGACGGAATCAGCGAGAAAGACATCAATTTGGCGATCGCGCTGGCGCTGCAGGAGGAAATTCGCGCATATCCGGCGGATGTGCTTATGACACGAAGCGTCGATGAGGGCCTCTATACAGAAAAATCTGCCTCGATTCGCGCGAAGAAGCGGGAGGATCTTTTGCGTCGCGGAGAAATTTTGAACGCGGAGTCCGTTACGCTGGGTATATCCATCCATTTGAACAGTTTCCCACAGGATGAAAAAGTATACGGCGCGCAGGTTTTTTATCCAAAAGCGCGCGCGGAGGGAACGGATGTTTCGCGCGCGTGTGAACAGAGCAAACGTTATGCGGAAGCAATTCAAAAAAGCCTCGAAACCAGCATCTTTGACGGCCGGGAGCGGGAGGCTATGCCAAAAGATGATATCCTTTTGTTTCGCAGCATCCGGCGGCCGAGGGTACTGGTTGAATGTGGGTTTTTGTCGAATCATGACGAATGTGAGCGCCTCAAAACAGCGGAATATCAACGACAGGCAGCACGCGCGATCTGGGAGGGAGTCAATGAAATTTTATGCTTGGAAAAGAACAAAAGCGTTACAGTAATTGACAGCGCGAACAAGGCTTAAAAAAGGAGTTTTTTCCCTAAAAAAATATGTGGATAACTTGCTCTTGACAAAAGAGAACGGACTCGTATAGTCTTGAAATTTCAAGCTTTGTGAAGAATAAAGTTATCCACAGGGACATGTGAAAAAATTGTATACGATTTTTACTCCCGATGTGGATAAACACATGAAAGATTGAAAACAAGGGGTTTGCCTCTTGTTGAAAATTGTTTGCCATGCAAAAGAACAAAGGTTGACATAATTCGACAAGCTGTATAAAATAGAGGGGAGGAATTTTGCCTCGCGGCGGGGAACGCGGCGCGGCGAAGAAAAAACAAAGGATAAGGGAGAACCTATGATTTACGATTACTATGGATATTACCAGTCGCCGATGACTCAGTTTATGGACATGGGCTTTTTTTTGGCGGGCGCGGCGGTGCTCGCAATTGTTGCAGGTGTGGTGCTCTTCGCGACGTTTATGAACAAAAAGCATGAAGGCAAACATCAGGGATTTTGGCAAAGAGTGTATAATTTTTTAAACTTTAATCGATTTTATGCGGAGAATATCCTGCGCTTCCTGTATATCATTACAGTTTGCGTGTTGGTTTTTGTTGGTATCGCGCTGATGATCCTGGCTGCGGATGCCGGATATGCCGGCTTCTTTTGGATGGGGGTCGGGCTTTTGGTGCTCGGTAATCTCGCGGCGCGAATTTGCTTCGAGTTCCTGATGATGTTGATCATCTTTTGCCGTAAGACGGTTTCCATCGATCGTCGTCTGAGCAGGCTGGAAGACATTTTTACAGTGGACACTGACGAAGAGACGGAGTCTGAGTCAAAAGCCGCGAGCCGCGCGCAGAACGAGCCGGAGGCAGGGGCGGAAGCAATGTCTGGCGCGGACTTATGCGGTATGCCGCGGGAAACATCGCGGAACGCAGCCCCAGAGCCGTCATCCGCGGCATGCGGGCATGAGGCCGAAGCCGCGCCGGAGCAGCAGGACGAAACCGCCGCGGCTGCCCGGGAAACGGAGCCATCCACGGATACACTAGGGGAGTAGGGATAAAAGGGCGCATGACGAAATCCGGAATTTCTATGCACTCATGTCGCTCATGTTTGAATGCCGCTTCACAAGGTGTATTTGTCACGATTCCGGGAATAGCAGACACGATATTTCCTACATGTTAAATAAGGAAAAAACCACAATTCACGAAAGTGTTTGAATTGTGGTTTTTGTATTTTGGCGTAAATCCTCGCGGGGCAACGCTATACGATGATGTCATATGGCGCGTAAACCGGCGTCCAATGCACTTGCGAAAGGAAACGAAACAGGCCCTCCGCGTCGTGGGCGCGAAACAACTTGACAATCTCCCGGTGATCCTTATTTGTGGCATAGAGAATCTCACGCATTTTGCCTTCCGGGTCATCCGGATAAGGTTTTTGAAACAATTTGCTCTTAACTCTGGAGAGGGCAGTAATCAAAACGCTGTTTCCGCACCGGTCAATATAGAATTGATGAAAAAGCGCCTGTTGTTTGCGGTACATCTCAAAATTTCCTGTTTTGATCGCCAGATCCATTGCCTCCACATAGAAGTCAAGATCTGCAAAATCCTTTTCGGTTAAAGCAGGACATGCGAGCTGTGCAGCGAAGCCATCCAGAATGCCAATCACGGCATAAAGCTCGATGACTTCCTTTTCTTGTACGGCTTTGATCACAAAGCCTTTTCGAGCCTTGGTTTCCAGAACACCTTCAGCGGTGAGCTGGATCAGAGCCTCGCGGACAGGCGTGCGGCTGATTCCAAGTTCCTCGCAGATCGTATTTTCGTTGATGCGTTCTCCGGGAAGGAGCGTCCCTTTCATGATTTGTTCTTCAATATATTCATAGACATGATCTTTTAATGTTTTAAAACGTTCCATAGATTTGCCCTCCTGATGCTTACCAAACTATCATAGCCCAAAACGAAGCATTCGTCAATCCGATATTTTTTTGACAAAATATCGCTACCTTGTTGACATATAAGATAAAAGACGTTAATATTAAATATATAGTATATTATATATTAAATAGGTTCAGGAGGTAAAGAAATGAAAAAGTTTAATCATGTCATCGTAAGAAGACCTTGCAGAGCGATGGTGGACGGCATTACATCGGCGCCGGAACTTGGCAGGCCGGATTACGAGTTGGCGTTAAAGGAACACGACGCCTATATCGAAGCGTTGAAGCAGTGCGATGTTGATGTGACGATCTTGGAAGCGGACGAAAGATACCCGGATTCCTGTTTTGTGGAAGACCCGGCGCTGATCACCAGAGAGTGTGCGATCATCACCAATCCGGGCGCGGAGTCCAGAAACGGCGAGAAATTTGAGATCGTTGACGCTGTCAGAAAATTTTTCCCTGAAGATCGCATCGAGTACATTCAGGCGCCGGGAACGCTGGAAGGCGGCGATGTCATGATGGTAGGAGACCATTTTTATGTCGGGCGTTCCGCGAGAACCAATGAAGAGGGGATCCGTCAGCTGACCGAGATCCTCGCAAAATACGGGATGACCTGCTCCGAAGTGAAACTGGAAAAAGTGCTGCACCTGAAGACCGGCGTAAACTATCTCGAAAACAACAATATGCTGGTTTCCGGTGAATTTGTGACAAAACCTGATTTCGAACAGTACAACCGGGTCGAGATTCCGGAGGAGGAAGCGTACGCGGCCAACTGCATCTGGGTAAACGATACGGTCATCGTTCCGGAGGGGTATCCGGCTGTTTTGGCGGCTGTGCAGGGCCTCGGCTACAAGACTCTGCTGGTTGATACATCTGAATACAGGAAGCTTGACGGCGGATTAAGCTGCCTGTCCCTGCGTTTCTAAACCGCGTTCTGCGGAAGAATAAAAAGTCGGTCAATGGGGAATCACCCTCGAAGCCGATTTCCCATTGATCTGAACCTACGATTCTAATATCAAGAAAGACACCCACAGGCAAGGCGAATGGCATATTAGAGAACCTTAGCTATGGAGGTATCCAAAATGAATCAAAATCAAAACGACAAAACACTAGGTGTTCTGCCGCTAGCGATGTTCGCGGTTGGAACCACATTGGCAAGCGGTGTGTTCAGCTTATCCGGAGACTTTGCCGCCGGCGGAGCCCACACCCTCGCAACTTTGATCGGCTGGGCAATTTGCGGAATCGGTATGTTCGGGTTGACGATGTGCTTTTTTAAGCTCTCGATTGTAAAGAAGGACTTGACGAGTGGAATTTACACCTACGCGAGATCCGGATTCGGTGAATACATCGGTTTTAACGCCGCGTGGGGCTACTGGATGAGCGCGATTCTAGCCCAACTCGCGTTTATTACACTGTTCTTTGAGACGCTCGGCCACTATGCCGTTGCTTTTGGAAACGGAACGAATTTGGCTTCCTGCGCGTTGGCTTCTGTAATCATTTGGGCGCTTTCTCTTTTGGTTTTGCGCGGTGTAAATCAGGCCGTCGTGGTCAATGTTGTCATCGTAATTGCCAAAATCGTACCGATTCTGTCTGTCGTTGTCGCGATCATGCTTGGCGGCGCGTTCAGCTGGGATATTTTCACGCAGAACTTTGCGGGAACCGGAGAAATGTCACTGTTGGAGCAGGTGAAGAGTACCGTATATGTAACGGTATGGATCTTTATCGGCATCGAAGGCGCAGTCGTGATTTCCGGACGGGGAAGGACAACGAAGATCTCAGGACAGGCGACGATCATTTCCTTCACGTCTCTTTTCCTACTGTATTTCCTGATCTCGTTCCTGTCAATGGGCGTTCTGCCTGCGGAAGAACTGGCGGCGCTTGCGAACCCGTCTCTAGGCGGCGTTTTGGAATATGTAGTCGGCCCATGGGGCGCGACGCTGGTACATATCGCTTTGCTGATCTCGGTCGGCGGCGCGATGTTTTCTTATACGATCCTCTGCGTGGACAGCGCATTCGGACCGGCTGCGTACGGTGCGTTTCCGGAAGTTCTGTCCCGCAAGAACAAATTGGGCGCGCCGACTTGGTCGGTGATTGCCAGCGCGCTGATCGTGCAGCTGTTTATTGTGATCATTTACTTTAATGACGCGACCTTCCAGATGTGCTACGCGTTGTCGACATCGGCGATCATGGTGCCGTACGTGTTCTCGGCGTTCTACTATTTTAAGATTGTCTGCAGAGGCGAGGATCGGGAGATCGAAAAAGGCAGTCGTGTCGCTCCTTGGATCATTGCGATTATTGGCGCATTTTACGGAGTATGGCTACTGTATGCATCCGGACTTACCTACATCCTTGCAATGACAATCTTGTATGCGCCAGGTACGATCATGTATCTGTACCACCGCCAAAAAACAGGTCAGAGATATTTCGACAAGGCCAGCGATATGGCAATCTGCGTCATTCTGGTTGCACTTGCCGTACTTGCGCTTATCCTGACAGTAAAGGGTACTATCGTGTGGTTCTGACCGGTACATAGACTATAATATAGTCAGTATGCTAATCAGAAGAGTCTGGTGACCTAAAAAGAATACCACAGAGAAGAATCCACAGAGCCGTATCTGTGGATTTTTCGGTATGATGGATAAAAAATGAAGAGGATTCTACTGTGTAGATGAGACTACAATTTGGCGGCCTGCTTGCAACGGAAGCTTTGAAAACGCTCTTGCACGGTTTCATATTTTCTGCTAAAATGAAAAAAGTAAAAATGTGTATATCACACGCATGTTTTGGGAGAAAAAATGGACAGCAATAGGATTGTCGGCGGCATAGCCGCCGCGGAATGGAAAGTGCTCAGCAATAAAGAAGACAGCGCAGTATTTTTCACGCAGGAACAGGAAGGAAAACCGATTATCCTGCGCGTATACAGCCGCGAGATGCCGGCCTATGAAGCAGTCAGGCAGCGACCTTGCGCGGGCTTGCCGCGGATTTATGATTGCCGCTGGGAAAACGGGCTTTTTTTTGTTAGGGAACAGTTCATTGACGGAATTTCACTGCAGGAGATGATCGACGGCGGCGAAAAGATGGATGTGGAGAGGGCGCTGACTTTGACCGCGCGTCTTTGCGAAACACTGGGAAAGCTGCATGAGATAGGGTTTATTCACCGCGACGTCAAGCCGGAACATGTTCTGATGGATGCCGAAGGGGAACTGTTTCTGATTGATCTGGATGCCGCGATGCGCATCGAGCCGCAAAAGGCGAACGATACGCGGCTTTTGGGTACGACCGGATATGCGGCACCGGAGCAGTTCGGTCTGACGCGCTCCGACGTGCGAACGGACGTCTTCGCGGTAGGAATTTTTTTGAATACGTTGCTGACCGGACAACATCCGGCGGTGCTGCGGTATCAAAACGGCAGCGCCGCGCGCGTCATCCAAAGATGTATCGAGATGAACCCGATGGACCGCTATCAGAGTATGGCTGAACTTCGCGCCGCGCTCGCGCGTGCGAAGGCGGAGGCGGTAAGGGGTGAGGTCCTCGCTGCAGAAGGATACGCTCCGGAGCAGACCGCGCCGAACGGTGGCGGGAAAGCAGGCGAGACCTCCATGATTTCTCATGGAAATGCAGCAGGACGTGGCAGGAAACGCTGGATGCAGGTTGCTGTGCTCGCGGTGGCAGTCTGCGCGGCCGGAACGCTCGGCATGAAATATTTTCCTCAGAGCGAGGGGGCTGAAGGGCTGACGGACGGGCATGCCGCGGCTCGAGGGCAGACAAATGAACAGGCAGAAGCGTCGCAGTATGCCGAAAACGGTGAATTGCAGCTGTATCTGGACTATCTCGGCGGTCCGACATTTCGCTATAACTCCTGTGCCGGAAGCCAATGCCTGCCGATGCTTACCGAGGACAATGTGCCGGTGGAATCCGACTGGGAGGTCTATGCGGACGAACAGATCGGCTGGATCACCGGATGGGAAGAAGAATGGCTGGGCTGGCGCCTCGATTCGCGCGGCGCGCAGCCGGGGGCGGAAGGCTTTGTCCATGCAAAAAAGGACGGCAAGACTTACGCCGTGCGCATTGTTGTGACAGGCTATCCGATCAGCGCTTATACTAAGACTCCAAGGTTCGGCAATATGGCAGATGGTTACCTTGCGCCGACCGCGGACGCGAATGGGGACGACACGGAGTTTGTACGGCAGACCTATGATCCCCAAAAGCGTGTGACTCTTTATCTGGCGGTCAGTCCGAGTTTCGAAAATATCGTGCCGAACTGCGGCGATGACCGGGTGACGATCGAAAAGTGTGGGAATCAAGGCGATTGGCCGAACGACAAGGTCTATAAGCTGACGTTCTATAACCCGGACGGCGGCGACGCGGTCTTTCAGGTCACGCACGCCGAAGGCAGACTGACGTTCAAGTTTACAGAAGAAGAATAAAACATAAATTAAAAGTGAGAACCGTGGACTGACGCGGCGCGAATGAACGAAAAAGCTTCATCACGCGTTTACGCGTCAGTCCTTTTATTATGGTGAGAATATCGGTGGGCGATATTTCCGGGATTAAGACAAAAGCAGCTTGCGAAGCGGCGCTCACTTGTGAGCGACATGTGCGCATAAAAATCTCTGATTTTGTTATGCGCGCGTTCACCCTATTTTTTCGGACTTAGCAGCGTGCATAACCGTTGGCGGCGCCGATATGGTAAACTATAGAGCGTATAGGTGAATACAGGGATTTGAAGCTGCGTTCCTGTATTCGGACGATGCTTCCGGCGGCGCGGAATGACCCTGCGTCTTTGCCTGACGAAGCCGAAAAAGAAAAAATGAAGAAGAAAGAGAGGTAAGACAGAAAGCATGAAAAAGAAATTTTTTGCGATTGTGTTGGCGTTCTGTATGGTGCTGACCATGATGCCGAGCATGGCGTGGGCAGATGGTCAAACAGGCACTGCACCGCGTGGATTAGCTGTTATGCAAAATGGCGTGTTGCTGGGAGACGGCGCCGAGATAGAAATTGAAGAAAACAGCCTTTGTGAAATGGAGATTTACTATAACGGAGAGGTGATCAAACCATCCGCAGGCGAGGAACCGCAGGCAGATGAAGTAGTGAAAGATGGAATATGTTATCCCGGCGTTTCACCAGATGGAAAAGTATTGGAGATTCGAGTAAGCGAAGCTGCGGAGGTAGGAGCATTTACATGGGTAACTTTGTCCTATAAAAGTACGTCCATTAAACTGAAGATTGTGGTGACCGCAGGTCTTCGATTGAGATTGGAGGATGATGGCACGATCGTAAAAAAAGGAAGGACAATCAGTGGAAAGCAGAGTGTGACTGCACAGGTCATGTTGGGAAATGATGAGATCACCGAAGACTATGATTTCGGTATTGAAAGCAGCACGGTTTTACATGTAGAGAATCTGGGGAACGGTAAACTGAAGATTACGACAATCGGAAACGGCAGCAGCACACTTACGATTGTTCACGGAATACGAAATAATGGTAAAAACTGGGATAAAGAGTCAATTTTTACATGGGAAGGTTCAGGAATCAGCGATGATTCCGCAGACGCTTGTAACCTTGTATTGCAAATTAACGGAAGCAAGAAACAGAGCGGTGCTCAGATCAACCTGCGAGATGGAAAAAGCCTCACCGGAAAGGTTTCTTTGAACGGAAGAGAATTAGCAAGCCAAGAGTATCATATAGAGTTATTCGGCGGTCCGGGCTGCACTTTAATGACGAATCCGGACGACAGCTTTACGCTGACTGCGGGACAAGGTGTGGAGGGTTGGTTTACCTTGGAATGTGCAGATGCAGATAGAGCGGAAGATCGGAACTGGGAGGCACGCTTTTCTGTTCGCGTGCAGACAGAGCCAAGCGACTATGTCCTGCAGTTCTATAATATGGAGAAGCGGGGCGATACATGGGGAGTTTATGGTTATTCGACGATTGGCATCTTTAAAAATATGAAACAGGAAAAGTATGTAAAATATATCGTTACGGATGAAAATATGGAGCGTATCGATGACGAACACTTTGTGAATGTCACGCCGGAGAATATTAAAGTGCAGTACTGCATTGATTTCGATCAGGAAAAATACATCGACGTAGAAGATAAATGTAATCCGTTCAGCTTCGAAATGATGAACGGAGAGGATAATTTAATGAAAATCTCCTATGATAGAGAGAAAGACTTATACGGTCCTGCTTATCGGCTTGTATACACCGGAGAGGATGAATATCTGAAATCAGAGAACGAAAATGTGAGCAAACATATTTTCCTTTGGACAAGGTCAGTAAGAGAACTGGTAAGTTTAGCGAACCTCAAAAAAGGCGAAGACGGACAGGAATCAGATCATTGGATCTATGATGCAAGAAAGGTTTCGAAAGAAGGCTTTGAGGAAACAAACGAGGAATGTGATATCAAGTTGGCATCGGTAGCAATTTCGAATGATCTCTTTGGCGAAGATGCAAATCAGGTGTCGATCAAGCAAGATCAGACTACACTGGAGTTACAGACGAATCTGGGAAAGGTCACTTTTGATGATAAAATTTTGACACAGATTGATCAGACCAACCAGCAGGTGACACTGAATATTGAAAATATCGAGAAAGAAGACGACCTATATCAGAGTGCGGGAACGCAGCTGCAGAATGCGACGAAAGTTGTTGATTTATCCTTGCAGGCTGACAATGGCAGTACTATCAGCCAGTTTGGAGAAGGAACTGCCGCAGTGACACTGGATTATGAAATGAAGGATTCTTCTAAAGAACCAAAGGTATACTACTTGGCTGAGAACGGGGAAAAGACACCTGTTGCGTGCGAGTATGATGCAGCAGCAAAGGAATTAACCTTTGAAACAAATCATTTCTCAACCTATGTAGTTGAAGAAGCCGCGAAATTCTCCGGCGGCGGTGCATCCGGCGGCGCGATTGCACCGGTCCCGAGTGACGTGGCAACGAGCGGCACAGCAGGCGATAAGGTAACGACTGCAAAGACTGAGGTAAAAACAAGTGAAAAGGTTCATGCCGATGGCACGAAAGAGACTGTCGCGGAAGTGAAGGTTTCTGCCGCGAATCAGAGAGAGATCATCAAGCAGGCAAAACAGAACGGTTCCAAAGCGATCATTCTGGAAGTACCGGCGAGCGCGGCGGGCAGCGCGACGAGCGCGAACGTACAGCTTGAAAAAGCTTTCCTGGATCAGCTGCTCAAAGAGACGAATGCTTCCTTGACCATCCGCACGCCGTTTGGCGATACGACTTATACGCAGGATGAGCTCAAAGCCTTGCTGGAAAAAGCAGACGGCGATACCGTAACGCTTACGGTTTCCAAGGCGGATCCGGCAGCGGAAGAAGCGGAACGCGTCGCACAGGCAAAAGCAGCCGCGAAGCAGGTCGATTTGAAAGCGCGTTCCTCCAAGACCTCAAAGGGAATTAAAGTCGTATTCAAAGCCGACGAGGAAAGTAAAGCTTTCATCGAATCCATGAAAGAACTTGGGTATACCGTGAAATATCGTTTCTATCGTTCGCAGAAGAAGACTTCCGCCTACAAAGCGATGCTTACAAAAGATAAACCGGTATATATCAATACCAACGGGAAGACAGGCATGAAGTATTACTACAAGGTTCAGCTCAGAGTTTACGATCAAAGCGGCAGGCTGATCGCGGCAACCGCACTCAAGCAGTGCAAATACGCATGCAGAACTTGGATGAAATGATTCTACGAAGCCGGAGATAAAAGTAACGAATTTCATACGAATGAAGTATGACACGAAGACCCAGCGGAGATTTCCGATGGGTCTTCGTCGATATACTGGGCATGCCGCTTGCCTTGGGTGGTTTTTTGTATCAGCACCTTCAGTTGACAAGAGCACACACGCCTGGACGAGCTGAAATTTCAACGCATGCTTCGTTCTCGTCTCAGGCTTACGTCCAGTAAGCTTTCGTCCTGCGGCCTTGCCTGCGCCGAAATTTCGAGCCGCCAGGTTCCAAGGAAGTTTGCAGAGAAAATATTTGCCTCTGCGCGAGGCGAATGAGCGAGGCGTAGTGGTGCTACGGTGAGCGAAGACAACAAAGTGCAGAAGCAAATAGGTCTTTGCAAACCGTGTGTGCCTTTGTCAACTGAAGGTATAGATTAGAATAGAAATCGCAATACAAGCTTATAGGGAGGAAAACATCAATGGACAAACAAGAATGGCTGCAGCAGGCCGAAAACATCATCAATGGATACTTGACAAGACAGGACGGGTGCTTTGACGATCAGATGCACGCGACGCTGGTCGCTTGTGATTATGAGGCGCAGTCGGTAACGATAGAGTTTGAAACACAGAAATGGCAGATCAACGAATGGGGCGGCATTCACGGCGGTGCAATCGCGGGCATGTTTGATACCGCGTTCGGAGTCGTAGCGGATTTCATCGCCGGCGTAAATGAAGCGACGACGGTAGACATGAATATTTCCTATGTGCGCCCGCTGGATTACGGTCAGCATACCGCAGTCACCGTTTATACGGTTAAGACCGGGCGGAAGATCATTCGCCTGCGCGCGGAGATGGTTTGCAAGGAAACAGGCAAACTCGTGGCGACCGGCGTCGGCACCTGGATGCCATTAT
>URWB01000034.1 GCA_900551415.1 uncultured Eubacteriales bacterium | reverse complement strand
AGTGTGAAAAATCAGCGTGCCGACAGCTTCGATCGGCTCCAGTGCTTCTTGAATTTCTGCGGAGAGAACAGCTTTTCGTTCTGTGTCCGCATTCAGCTGCGAATCAAAAGAAATCAAAACGGTCGCCTCGTCGTCCGCAAGATAACCGCAGGCTTCGTAGGCAGTCATCGTGCGTGTCAGAGCGGTCTGAACGCTCTGTTTTTTTAAAACAACATCGCGAAGGGCGTTTTCCGCGTCGTCGTTCAAAAAGCGGACATCTTTGACGAGCCCGTTTTTGGCGATCGTGTAGGCAACGCTTGGATTCACATCCATCGTAAAGGTTCCCGCTTCTGCCTGGCTGCGGATCATGTTTGTCATGATGCCGGTGCAGAAAACCAAGGTCAGGCAAGCGGCGATGAGACCCAATTTCCTCCGGCTGTGTTTTTTTTCGCCGCGCGTTTCGCGTTCCGCGTCAGCGATCAGTTTGTCGTCGATGTTTCCGATTGCACGGAGAAGAACTTCGTTTTTCATAGCGTGATACCCTCCTTTTCTAAAAAAATCCTTAATTCGTTTCGCATACGGAATAGCAAAGACGCCACCTTGCTCTCGCTCATTCCGTATGAGTCCGCGATATCCCGTATCGCGTGCAGATGCCAGTATCGGCGAACAAAGATATTACGGTTTCGCCGTGGCTTTGCGTACAGGAAACGGTCAATGGCGGCAGCCAGTTCGGTTTCCTCGAACGCTCGCTCCACATTCCCCTCCGCGGGGACGCAGGCTTCTAACTCGGACAGCGCAAGCGCGACCTGTCCATGACCGCGTTTTTGGGCGGTGCAGCGCTTATAACGGTTAAGCGCGAGGTTGCGCGTGATTTTTCCCAGATAGATCGATAAACGGTTTGGACGCTGCGGCGGAATTGTGTTCCATGCGCTGAGGTAGGTATCATTGGCGCATTCTTCCGCGTCGTCGCTGCTATGCAGGATGTTGTACGCGATCGCGTGGCAGTAGTTCCCGTATTTTTCGGCGGTGGCGGCGATCGCGCTTTCGCTGCGCGACCAGTATAAACCTATAATCTCGTGGTCATTCATGGCAACCTCCCTTCCGTCTGTAAAAAGGCCTTTCACTTATATAGACAACAAAAATCGTTTTTTATTGCGCAAGGAGGAAAACTTTTTTGCGTAATTTTTTTTGCGATCTTTTTTTGAATTAATTATATCATATGGGAGCAGTGCGTGCTACCGCTATAAAAAAGGATGCAAGACGGCAGATTCGGTTCAGAGAAGCTGCCCTGCTTGATTTCGTCTGCTCGTCTTCACCACAAACGACATCCAGCTCACAAATTGTCATTTCGTCCCTGGTTTGTTCTTTTCACGTAAAAAAAGGGTAAAATAAGGGAAACACGAAGAAAAGGAGGAACGCTTATGCTATTTCAGACAACCAGAGGACAGGAAGCACTGCGGGCGCAGATCCGCCAATTCGCGGAGGAAGAAATCAGACCGCAGGCTTTCTTGATGGATCAGAACAATGAATTCCCGGAGGAGGCGATCCGTAAACTGGGTGAGCGCGGGTGGATGGGACTTCCGTATCCGGCCGAGTATGGCGGCGCTGGGCTTGACGTCATGAGTTACGCGATTGCGGTAGAGGAACTTGCCCGTGTTGACGGCGGCGCGGGTGTCATCCTGTCGGCGCATGTTTCGCTTGGATCCTGGCCGATCTTTGCGTTCGGAACAGAAGAACAGAAACGTAAATATCTCGTGCCGCTGGCAAAAGGAGAAAAAATCGGCGCATTCGGACTGACCGAGCCGAATGCCGGATCAGATGCCGGCGGGACGGAAACTACAGCGATCGACAAAGGAGACCACTGGCTGCTCAACGGCGGTAAAATTTTTATCACCAATGCGCCGAAAGCGGATACTTATGTCGTTTTCGCGGTGACAACGCCGGATATCGGAACCAGAGGAATTTCGGCGTTCATTGTTGAAAAAGGATGGAAAGGATTCACTTTTGGTGATCATTACGATAAAATGGGCATTCGCTCTTCCGCTACCGCGGAGTTGATTTTCAATAATGTCCGTGTCCCGAAGGAAAATATGCTCGGCAAAGAAGGAGAGGGCTTCAAAATCGCTATGGCGACACTGGACGGCGGCCGTATCGGCATCGCAGCACAAGCTCTCGGCATCGCGCAGGGCGCATTTGAACACGCCCTTGCCTACGCGAAAGAGCGCGTACAGTTCGGCAAACCGATCGGCGCGCAGCAGATCATTTCCTTTAAACTGGCAGATATGGCGACAAAACTGCGCTGTGCGCGATATTTGATTTATTCGGCGGCAGAACTGAAGGAACAGCATCAACCTTACGGGATGGAATCCGCGATGGCCAAAATGTACGCGTCGGATATTGCGCTGGAGGTGACTAACGATGCCCTGCAGATTTTCGGCGGATCGGGATTCCTCAAGGGAATGGAGGTCGAACGGGCGTACCGCGACGCAAAAATCACGACGATCTATGAGGGAACCAACGAGATTCAGCGCGTGGTCATCGCATCGCATCTCCTTGGAAAAATCACGCGCGAGCGCAGTGGAGAGAGCCGTTCGGCAGCGAAAAAACCAGCGCCGATCACAGGCATCCGCAAGAAGATGATTTTTGCAGATGGCGACGCGAAGGAGCAGGTGGAAGCATTGGTCGCGGCACTCAAAAAAGACGGCTATGACTTTAGCGTAGGGATTCCGGCGGACACGCCGATCTCGCAGGCTGAGCGGGTAGTCTCCGCAGGGAAAGGCATCGGCAAAAAGGAAAATATGAAGCTGATCGAAGCGCTTGCCCAAGCTGCCGGCGCGGCTATCGGATCTTCCAGACCGGTCGCGGAAACGCTCAAATATCTTCCTCTGAACCGGTATGTGGGTATGTCCGGTCAGAAATTCAGAGGTAATTTATATATTGCCTGCGGAATTTCCGGGGCGGCGCAGCACCTCAAGGGCATCAAAGACGCGTCCACGATCGTCGCAATCAATCAGAACGGCAACGCGCCGATTTTTAAAAATTGCGATTACGGTATTGTCGGCAATCTCATGGAGGTTCTTCCGCTGCTCACAGAGGCCTTGGGAACAGAACCAAAAGAACCGGCACCTCCGATGGTCAAGATGAAGCGTCCGCAGCCACCGAAGCCGGAACCGATCGGTGCGGCCTACATCTGCAGCGGCTGCGGCTATGAATATGATCCGGCGCAGGGTGACGAGGCAGCCGAGATTCCACCGGAAACCCTCTTTGAACAACTGCCGGAGGATTGGGTGTGTCCGGAATGCGGCGAGGACAAAGAGCAGTTCATCAAAGCATAAAAAACGGAATCGAGAAAGGAGAAAAGAATCATGTATTGTGTACGAAAAGTAACGGAGGACTTATATTGGGTCGGCGCGAACGACCACCGCTTGACTTTGTTTGAAAACTGCTTCCCGATTCCGCGCGGAGTCAGCTACAACGCGTATTGTCTGCTCGACGAAAAGACCGTGCTCTTTGATACGGTTGACTGGTCCGCATGCAGACAGTTTCTGGAAAATTTAGAATATGTGCTGCATGGACGTCCGCTGGATTATCTGGTTGTCAACCATCTGGAGCCGGATCACGCGGCTTGTATCGAGGAAGTGCTTTTGCGCTATCCGGAGGTCACGATCGTTAGCAATGAAAAAGCTTTTCTGATGATGCGCCAGTTCGGCTTTGCTGTCGACGCGCATACCTGCGTGGAAGTCAAGGAAGGCGATACGCTTTGCTTCGGCAGACATACCATCACCTTTGTTTTCGCGCCAATGATCCACTGGCCGGAGGCGATGGTCAGTTTCGATCTTACGGATGGCGTCCTGTTTTCGGCTGACGCGTTCGGAACCTTCGGAGCGTTGGACGGCAAACTGTTCGCGGATGAGGTGGATTTTGACCGTGACTGGCTTGATGACGCGAGACGCTATCTGACCAATATCGTAGGGAAATACGGTCCGCACATTCAAGTTCTGCTCGGCAAGGCAGCAGGCATTTTGGATCAGATCCGCTATATCTGTCCGCTCCACGGTCCGGTTTGGCGTGATGATCTGGCGTATTTTATTCAAAAATATGACCTGTGGAGCCGCTATGAGCCTGAAACGGAGGGCGTGCTGATCATCTACGCGTCGATGTACGGAAACACGGAGGCCGCGGCACAGGCGCTGGCGGCGAAGCTTTGCGATAAAGGCATGAACCGTGTGGCAGTTTATGATGTTTCCTCAACCCACAAATCCCAACTGATTTCGGAGACCTTCAAATACAGTCATGTGGTCTTGGCATCCGTCACCTATAACCTGGGAATCTATCCGGCGATTCACGACTATCTGATGGATCTGAAAGCGTTAAATGTGCAGAATCGTACTTTCGCGCTGATCGAGAACGGCTCCTGGGCGGTAAAATCCGGCGATCTGATGCAGGAATTCCTTGACGGACAGCTCAAGCGCATGACTGTCCTTACTGAACGCCTGTCGATGGCTTCCGCGCTGTCTGCGGATAAGGCCGGTGAGGTCGAAGCGCTGGCTGATGCGATTTTGGAATCCATGCAGCAAGGTTGATGGTATAATCATGCATTCACTTTTTTACGATTTTTGTGAGAAAACCGCAATAAGGCTCTCTGCTGAGAGGTGTTTCCTCAATTTCAAAGTTTATGAAGCACGTATGCGTTTGCATACTTGAAACGAAAAGAGGCAGAGGGTATAATAAGAGCAAACGAAAGAATGAGATGTTTTTTTGCGTTTCACAAAACAAAGCAAAAGAGGATGCACGACCATGAAAGAAAACAGAAAATTATTAAAAGAGGTTCTCAAGGAAATACGCCACGATATGACAGATGAAGAAGTGCTGAATCTGCTGGCCGACAGCCAGATTTCAGTCAAACCTGAAAGCGGAAAGGATAAATATACATTAGGGCAGCGAGCTGCCGATACCATCGCGAAATTTGCCGGCAGCTGGGCATTTATTTTTTCCTTTACAGGTGTGCTTGTTCTATGGATGGTTATCAATGTCATGCTGGCATCCAGCTCATTTGACCCATATCCATTCATCTTACTGAACCTCGTTCTGTCCTGTGTAGCGGCAATCCAGGCTCCGCTCATTATGATGAGCCAGAACCGTCAAGAGGAAAAAGACCGTCACAGAGCGGAAAACGATTATAAGGTCAACCTAAAAACAGAGATTATGATCGAAGATATTTACGATAAGGTGAATGCCATTCTTGCCAGACAGTCAGCGCTTGAGAAGCAGCTGGAGACCCAAATTAAAAAAGACGATAAAAATTAAATCAAGCTTCTTGGGAATGATTGCAGCATCATTCTCAAGAAGCTTTTTTGCTTGGAAGACTTCAGATTTTCTTGGCTTTTTTTGTGATTTGTGATATAGTTTAATATGTATGAGTATATACAGACTGCCACCGGGCGGTCGAAGCATCGTCTGGGACGCGAAAGCGACAAAGACAGCGAAACACAAAAGTGAAGGAACATACAATTTTGCAGCCTTTTTAAAACAGGAGGAAAGCGATATGAGAATAATTTTAGACGGTATGGGTGGAGATCACGCGCCGGCCAGTGTGGTTGAAGGCGCGATTCTCGCCATGAAAGAAATGGAGCACGAAATTGTGATTGTCGGTCAGCAGGAGCTGATCGAGGCGGAATTAAAAAAACATAAATATGACCGCAGCCGACTCTCCGTTGCTGACGCGCGGGAAATCATTACCAACGATGAGGCGCCGGTGCGCGCGGTGCGCACCAAAAAGGACTCGTCCATCGTGCGCGGTATCAACATGGTCAAGGATGGGGAAGGCGATATCTTCATCTCCGCGGGCAGCACAGGCGCGCTGCTGTGCGGTGGTTTGTTTATTCTCGGCAGAATCCGCGGTGTAGATCGTCCGGCGCTGGCATCCATCTATCCAATCATTGGCGGGCAAGCGTCGCTTTTAGTCGATGCCGGAGCCAATACGGAATGTAAACCTGCCAATCTCCTTGAATTCGCGGTGATGGGCAGCATCTATATGGAAAAGGTCATTGGCAGAAGAAGTCCAAGAGTCGGACTTGTCAATGTCGGTGAAGAGGCGAAGAAAGGCTCCGCCTTGGTTAAAGTCACCTACGAGATGCTTTCGGAAAGCAAATTGAACTTTGTCGGCAATGTCGAGGCACGGGAAGTGCCGAAAGGAGCCTGTGACGTCATCGTAACGGACGGGTTTACCGGCAATGTCATTTTGAAGCTGACCGAAGGTCTGGCATGGAATATCCTGCAGGTCATCAAGCGCAAGTTCACCGAAGGCATCAAGGCCAAGATGGGCGCGGCACTTCTGATTGACAAGATCGGCGGACTAAAAAAAGAATTCGACTATTCGGAGTACGGCGGCGCGCCAATTCTGGGAATCAAAGGCCCGATTGTCAAAATGCACGGTTCTTCCAGCGCAAACGCCGTAAAGAATACCATTCTCAAGGGAATTCCGTATGTAACGGAAAACGTTGTCGCGACCATCGAGCAATCGGTTTTGGAAATTGAGGAGAACACGTTAAGTGAAGATTAAAGAATTCGAACAAAAAATTGAATATCAATTCCAAAACAGAAATTATCTAGAGACGGCGCTCACGCACAGCTCTTTTAACAGAGAAAAAAACACCAAGCATCAGGATAACGAACGGCTGGAATTCCTCGGAGACGCTTTTTTTGACGCGGTTATCAGCGTGGAACTGTATGAACGGCTGAAACATGTGACAGAAGGGAAACTGACGAAAACCAGAGCTTTGATTGTTTGTGAAAGCGCGTTGGCGCAGGTCGCGCGCGACTATGAGCTGGGCAGCTATCTCAATTTGGGACATGGCGAGGATACCGGCGGCGGCAGACACAAGGATTCAATTTTGGCTGACAGTATGGAAGCGGTGATTGGCGCGATTTATCTGGATGGCGGGTATCAGGCGATGCAGAACTTTGTAAAAAAATCGTTTTCCAGGATGATTGACCAGGCCATTGACGGGAAACTGTTTTCGGATTACAAATCTGAGGTGCAGGAAATCCTGCAAGGCAAAGGCAAGCCTGTAACGATCGCTTATGAGACGGATCGAGAGGAAGGCCCCGCACATGATAAGACCTTTTTTGTGCATCTTTCCTGCAACGGAGAGATTATGGGAAAAGGTATCGGCAAAAGCAAGAAGGAAGCAGAACAGAACGCGGCGAAGCAGACTCTGGAAATGCTCGAGAGGAGAAAATAAAGCAAGATGTATTTTAAACGCATAGAAATGCATGGATTTAAATCGTTCGCGGAGCCGGTCGTGATTGATTTTCATGAGGGTGTCACCTGTATTGTCGGTCCTAACGGCAGCGGCAAGAGCAACATCAGTGACGCGATCCGCTGGGTACTCGGAGAGCAGAGCCCCAAGATGCTGCGCGGCGGCAAGATGGAGGAGGTCATCTTCGCGGGCACAGCGAGCCGTAAATCCCGCGGAATGGCAGAGGTAACGCTGGTCATAGACAATTCTACCGGAATTTTGGACATTGACTACAACGAGGTCGCCATTACGAGGCGGATGTACCGCTCCGGTGAAAGCGAATATTTGATCAACAACAACCAGTGCAGATTGCGCGATATTAAGGAATTGATCATGGACACCGGTATCGGTGTCGATGGCTATTCCATCATCGGACAGGGCAAGATCGCAGATATTGTCAGCAATAAGCCGGAGAGCAGACGGGAAATTTTTGAAGAAGCTGCCGGCGTTGTGATGTACAAGAGCAAAAAAGCCGAGGCAGAGCGTAAGCTGGAGGCTTCCAACGCGAACCTGGAACGTGTCAGCGATATCGTCAGTGAAATCGAGGGGCGCATCGACGGACTGCGCGAGGACAGCGCCAAAGCCAAGGAGTATTTGGAACTGCGGGAGCGCTATCAGGATTTGGAAATCAATATTACCCTAAAGAATATTGAAAAACTGGAAACGGCCAACGATAGCATTCGCGGTGATGCGCGGGAGCTGACCGCATCGATAGAAAAGCTCGGAACACGTAAGCAGACCTTGGACGGTGAAATCAGCGAAGAACGTCAAAAAAACGAACGTTTGGAGCAGCTCGGAAACGAGTCGAACAGTGCGCTGATTGCGAAAATCGATGAATTAAACCAAATCACCAACAAAAGCCAGCTGGACGGTGAACGCTTGCGCGCGATGGAGCGTGACGCGGCGCGAATCAACGGGGAAATCGCGGAATTAGAATCGAAACTGGAAACAGAGCAGGAAAACGGGGAAACGCTTTCCCAAAAACAGGAAGAAATACGCGTACGGCTTACCAATGAGGAGCAGCGGTTACAAGAAAAGATTCAGGGCTACAATGAAATTACCGCGCGAGTGCTCGCGCAATCGGAGCAAGTGGAAGAACAACGCAACGAGATGTTTTCTCTGCACAGCCGCGCGGTTTCGAAGCGAAGTGAAGCCGCAAGCATGGAAAGCTATCGAACCTCCCTGCAAAAACGAAAGGAACAACTGCTTGCGGAAGGCGCGGAGCAGGAACAAAGCACGCGCGCTTTTGAGGCAGATCAGAAGAAGGATCTGGCGGAGCAGGAGGCAGCCGCCGCGCGCGCGCAGCGCATCGCCTCTGCGATGGAACAGCTGAAACAGGAACGCGCGGATTTGATGCGGGTGATTTCTGAGGAAGCAAAGAAATTGGATGATACGCGCATTCGAGTGAGTCAGCTCGCCGCGCGTAAAAAAACCATCGAGGAGATGGAACATAACTATGAGGGCTATAACGGAGCCGTTCGCTTTGTCATGAAGGCAGGAATGCCCGGAATTGAGGGCGTTGTCGGTGATCTGATGAAAGCGCCGGCAGGCTATGAAACAGCGCTGGAGACCGCGCTGGGCGGCGCCATGCAGAATATTGTATGTCAAAAGGACGGACACGCAAAAGAGGCCATTCGAAGCCTCAAAGCGAACAAGGCGGGACGTCTGACATTCCTGCCGATGGAATCCGTCAAAGGCGGCGGCGTTACTGTTCCTGGGCAAGTCAGACAACACGCGGGCTATTTGGGCATCGGCGCGGAGCTCGCGGAGTTTGCGCCGCAGTATCAGGGTATATTCAACTATCTTTTGGGCAGAGTCGCTGTTGTAGACAATATGGACAGCGCGATCGCGCTGTCAAAGATAGCAGGAAACGGGATTCGTTTTGTCACGCTGGACGGCGAAATCATCAACGCGGGCGGTGCCATCACCGGAGGCAGATATAAGAATGCGTCTGCCAACCTGCTCGCCCGAAAGAGCGAAATCGCCGCGCTTGCGGAACAGGTCGAAACGCTGCAGCAGGCATATCAAAAAGGCATGCATCAAAATCAGGAGCGCCAAGCCCGTCAGGAGGAAATTTCCGATCAACTCCAGAAGATGGAAGAGGAACGCAGACAAAAGGAACTCGAAATCTCCGCGCTCCAGGCGAAGATTGCGGCGCAGCGGCAAAATTTTCGTGATGTCGAGCAGGCCGGCACGAAACGTGAGAAGGAACTTTTGTCTATCGAACATGATTCTGCCGATATGGAGAAGATGCTCGATGAGCTTCTGCGGGAGATCGAGCGTTCCGAAGCCGGCCATCGTGAGGCGGAAACGCAGCTTACACAGACAATGCAGGCGTTGGAGCTTTTAAAAACGGAGGCGGCGGAGGCAAGCGAGGAAATCACAAAAGCCAGGATCGCCAAGCAAGATCAAGAAAATCAGTTCAGTGCGAGTGAAGAGCTTTTGCGCAGAGTATGCGCCGCGGCGGAAGAACTGCGCGGGCAGATCGCCGAACGGGAAACGCGGCTTGCGGATATGGATAAGGAGAAGCATGAAATTCTGTTCAGCGCAGACAACAGCGAAGAACTTTTCCAAAAATGCAGCAGCGAGAAGGCAGAGCTGGAGGATTATATTGCTCGTCTCAATACGGAGAGAGCAAGCCTGACGGCGGCTTTGAACGCGAAAACGGATGAGCAGGCAGCTTTGGGTGAAACCTTGCGCGCTTATCATGATCAAAAATATCAACAGGAGATTCGTCTCGCAAAAAATGAGACGCAATTGGACACCCTAAAAGAAAAGCTCTGGGATGAGTTTGAAATTTCTTACGCGCAGGCGATGACCTTCAAAAAAGAAGAGTTCGTTATGAGTACGGCGACGAAGGAGAGCCGAGAAATCAAAAATCGGATACGAGAGCTTGGTGATGTCAATGTCGGCGCGATCAAGGAATACGAACAGGTTAGTGAGCGTTACGGCTTCTTGACGGAACAGAGGGCGGATATTTTAGAGGCGATGCAGGAGCTGCAGACAATTATCGGAGATATGGACCGCACGATACGGACGAAGTTCAAGGAGAATTTCGATCAAGTTGTGATTCACTTTGAAGAAATCTTTAAAGAACTGTTCGGCGGCGGTCAGGCGGAACTGCGTCTTGATGATGAGAATCACCCGCTGGAGGCGGGAATTGAAATTATCGCGCAGCCGCCGGGCAAAAAACTGCAGAACATCAATCTGATGTCCGGCGGTGAAAAAACGATGACGGCGATCGCGCTGATGTTCGCGGTACTCAAGACAAAGCCGACACCTTTTTGCATTCTCGACGAGGTGGAGGCGGCACTCGACGACGCAAATATCGACCGTTTCGCGAACTATCTCAAAAACTTCCACGAAATACAATTCGCCGTCGTCACGCACCAAAAAGCCACGATGGAGCATGCAGATGTTTTGTATGGCGTAACCATGCCGGAGCAGGGAATTTCCAAGGTTATTTCTCTGCGTCTGGGCGATGATTTTGACTTATAGACAGAGGGGGACGAGATGTCATTATTAAAAGAAAAAAAATCCTTTTTCGGCAGGCTTTCCGAGAGAATTACTGACACGATTATGCTGCGCGGACAAGTCGATGAGGACATGATGGATGAGCTGGAGGAAGTCCTGATTACCTCCGATATCGGGATGGACACCACGCTGAAGATTATGGAGCAGCTCAGAGAAGCAGTTAAAAAAGAGCATATTTCGCGCAGTGAAGATGTCACGCTGGCATTGCAGCGCATCATGACAAAGGTTGTGGATAAGGGGGAGGCGCAGAAGCTCTGCGCGGAAACGCCGCTGGTCATTTTGATGATCGGTATCAATGGCGGCGGTAAGACGACCTCGATCGGCAAACTGGCGCATAAGCTCAAAAAAGAAGGGAAAACGGTCATGCTTGCGGCAGCGGATACGTTCCGGGCTGCCGCGGCAGAACAGCTCGTGGTCTGGGGAGAACGCAACGGCGTCAATGTCATCAGGCATCAGGAAGGCGCGGACCCGTCCGCGGTCATCTATGACGCGATTCAGTCGGCGAAGGCAAAGAACATCGATGTGCTGATCTGCGACACCGCGGGCCGGCTGCAAAACAAAAAGAATCTGATGAATGAGCTGGAAAAGATGAATAAAGTCATATCCAGAGAATATCCCCAGGCGAAACGTGAAACTCTGTTGGTGTTGGACGCGACTACCGGTAAGAACGCGGTATCACAGGCACAGGAGTTCGGACAGGTCGCGGATATCACAGGAATTGTTCTGACGAAGCTCGACGGCACCGCCAAGGGTGGTATCGCGGTAACCATCGCGGATGAGTTCGATATGCCGATCAAGTTTATCGGCATCGGCGAAGGCATCGAAGATCTCGCGGAATTTGATCCTGAGCAGTTTATAGGAGGAATTTTCAATGAGTAAACCGATTGTAGCGATCGTAGGCCGCCCCAATGTCGGCAAATCTACGTTCTTCAATAAAATCGTCGGCAAAAGGATTTCCATCGTAGAAGATACCCCCGGCGTAACCCGTGACAGGATCTACGCAGAGGCAGAATGGAACGGCGTGCATTTCGCGCTGATTGATACCGGCGGCATTGAGCCGTCCAGCTCCGACGTGATTCTGTCGCAGATGCGTGAGCAGGCGCAGATCGCGATGGATATGGCCGACGTCATTCTTTTTATCGTTGACGGCAAAGATGGTCTGACCCACGCGGACAGAGAAGTTGCCGGCATGTTGATGCGTACCGGCAAGAAGGTGATTCTAGTCGTCAATAAGATCGACGCCCCGTGGAAGCTGCCGGACGATTTTTATGATTTTTATGAGTTGGGACTGGGAGAACCGATCCCGATTTCAGCGGTGAATATGCTGAATTTCGGCGATGTGCTGGATGAAATCGTAGCGAGTTTTCCGGATGAGCGGTATGACGATGACGAGGATGTGACGAAGATCGCAGTCATCGGCAAGCCGAACGTCGGCAAGTCATCGCTGATCAACTGTCTGCTCGGCGAAAACAGGGTCATCGTTTCTCCTATCGCGGGAACGACCAGAGATTCCATCGATACACCATTTGAGAAAAACGGGAAAAAATATATGCTGATCGACACCGCGGGGATTCGTCGTAAATCAAAGGTCAACGAAGATATTGAGCGTTACAGCGTGATTCGGGCGGTCGCCGCCATCGAGCGCTGCGATGTCTGTCTGATGATGATCGACGCAGCGGAGGGACTGACGGACCAGGATAAGAAGATCGCGGGTGTGGCTCACGAAGCGGGCAAGGGCATTGTGGTCGTGGTCAACAAGTGGGATCTGATTCAGAAGGAAACCAATACTATGCGCGACTTCAGACGATTGATCGAGGCAGATATGCAGTTCATGTCCTATGCGCCTGTCATCTTTATTTCTGTAAAGGACAAACAGAGAATCAATCAGGTTATCGAGATGGCCGAATACGTATCTGAGAAGCGCGCGCTGCGTGTGCCGACCGGACAGCTCAACAGCTTGATTCAGGACGCGATTCTGATGAAACAGCCGCCGTCGGACAAGGGCAGACGACTGAAGATTTATTACGTCACGCAGGTCGGTGTCAAGCCGCCGTTGTTCAGCTTCCAGATCAACCGCAGAGACCTGATGCATTTTTCCTACGCGCGATATTTGGAAAACAAGATCAGAGAGGGCTTCGGTTTTGAGGGAACCTCCATCAAATTCGTATTCAGAGAAAAGGGAGAGTCTGTAGAGTAATATGCAATGGAATTTATATGATGTGCTCGCGATCCTCGCGGCATATCTCATCGGAAACATCTCGCCGGCGATCATCTTAGGAAAGCTCAGCGGCGTAGATATCAAAAAAGAGGGCAGCGGCAACGCGGGTACCACGAATGTTCTGCGGGTGCTCGGCAAGAAAGCGGCTTTCATTACCTTGGTGATAGATATTGCCAAGGGATTTTTGGCGGTGCGCCTGGGCATGCTCTTTGGCTATGAGACCGGCGCGGTCTGTGCTGTGGCGGTTTTTTGCGGGCATATTTGGCCTTGCTTTTATCGCTTCAAGGGAGGAAAGGGCGTCGCGACCGCGTTCGGCGCGCTGCTGGCGATCAACTGGATGCTGGGGCTTACGGCACTGGCCATCGTTGCGGCCGGCCTCTTCATCAGTAAACGCATGTCGGTTGGCTCGATACTTGGCGCGATTACTTTCCCGCTCGTCTGTTATTATTTAGAGCCGGAATTTCTCTATGAAGGCTCGCTGATGGCGCTGATCATTTTGATCAAGCACAGAGCCAATATCGGCAGACTGCTGCGGGGAGAAGAACCGCCGATGGGAATTTTTAAGAGCAAAGAAGATAAAAAATAGATGAAATCCATTCGGGGAAACGGAGAAGAATAATGGATGAAATAAAAAAAATCGGCGTCATCGGCGCCGGAAGCTTCGGTACGGCCTTAGCCATGACGCTGACCCAAAAGGGGCACGAGGTCACACTGTGGGCGCGCAGAACGGAGCAGATCGAAGAAATGCGGCGGACTCGACAAAATCCGCGCTATCTGCCGGAAATTCCGCTGCCGGAGACCTTAGACCTTACAGATGATCTTCAAGAAGCGGTCACAGACAAGAATTTGCTCCTGATGGCCGTACCGGCACAGACTTTTCGGGGCGTGTTTACGCAGGTTTCAGCCTGTATGGACGCGCGGACACCGATTGTGAACGTCGCGAAGGGCATCGAAAAAGGCAGCTTGCTGCGCTTGTCGGAGGTGGCGCGTCAAATCCTGCCGGAAGTCAGATACGCGGCGCTTTCCGGTCCTTCCCACGCGGAGGAAGTGGCAAGAGCGCTGCCGACCACAGTTGTGACCGCAAGTGAAGATGCGGACCTGGCAATAGCAGTCCAAGATGTATTCAGTACGGAACGTTTCCGCGTTTATACAAATGAAGATCTGATCGGTGTGGAACTGGGCGGCGCGCTTAAAAATATTATCGCGCTGGGCGCCGGCATCTCAGATGGACTGCGGTTTGGTGACAACGCGAAGGCCGCGATGATGACCCGTGGGATTACAGAAATGACGCGGCTGGGACTCGCGTTGGGCGCGCGTGCCGAAACCTTCGCCGGACTGGCGGGTATCGGCGATTTGATTGTGACCTGCACCAGCATGCATTCTCGAAACAGAAGATGCGGCATCTTGATCGGACAGGGAAAATCTGTACCGGAGGCGGTCGCGGAGGTTGGTATGGTTGTCGAAGGGCTTTCGACCGCGGAAGCGGCCGCGGCGCTTTCGGAAAAATGTCAGGTAGAAATGCCGATTACCCACTGCATTTACCACATGATTCAAGGCAGTGTCAACGCGATGGACGCGGTCAAACTGCTGATGGGCAGAGAACGCAAAAAAGAAAATATCATTTTGTAAACAGCAAAAGAATCCATAAAACAATTTGGGAGAATAACATTGACAGAAAACAAAACATTCCACATTACAACGTTTGGCTGCCAAATGAACGAGCATGACTCGGAAACTTTGGCGGGCATGCTGCTGGAAAAGGGCTATCAGCCGGCGGCGGAGCGAAAGGACGCGAACCTTGTAATCTTTAACACCTGCAGCATTCGGGAAAACGCGGATAAGCGTTTTTTTGGCACGCTCGGACAGCTCAAAAAGAAAAAAACAGAACTGGGCGATAATTTTACGGTTTGTGTCTGCGGCTGTATGATGCAGCAGCAGCACATCATCGATACCATCAAGGCAAAATATCCCTGGGTTGACGTGATCTTTGGCACCAATAACCTGCATCAGCTGCCGGAGCTTTTGGACAAGCTTTATCAGGAAAAACAAAAGCAGCTTTCTGTATGGCAGGACGGCGGTGAGATCGTGGAAGGACTGCCAGCCAAACGACTTTATCGTCACAAAGCGTTTGTCAATATCATGTACGGCTGCAATAACTTCTGTACTTACTGCATTGTGCCATATACGAGAGGGCGGGAACGCAGCCGGAAGCCGGAGGATATTGTGGCAGAAATCAAAAACCTTGTCAATGACGGCGTTAGGGAAGTCATGCTGCTTGGACAGAATGTTAATTCTTATCGCGGCATCAGCGCAGACGGCACGCAGACGGACTTTGCGGATTTGATCGCGCGGATCAATGAGATTGAGGGACTCGCGCGCATTCGCTTTATGACCAGCCATCCAAAGGATATTTCGGATAAGCTGATCGCGGCCTACGGCACCTGCGAAAAGCTTTGTCACTATATTCATCTTCCGGTGCAAGCGGGCTCCAGCAAGGTGCTCAGGGAAATGAACCGGCATTATACCAGAGAAGCTTACCTGCAAAAGGTGGAGAAGCTGCGCGCCGTTGATCCGGATATGGCGATATCAACCGACATTATCGTAGGATTTCCGGGAGAAACAGAAGCGGAATTTGAGGAGACTTTATCGCTCTGCGAGGAAGTGTGCTATGACTCCGCGTTCACCTTCCTGTACTCCGTTCGCAAAGGAACGCCGGCCGAAAAGTTTGAGGATCAGATACCG
The DNA here is from genome assembly GCA_900551415.1 of uncultured Eubacteriales bacterium. Taxonomy (GTDB): domain Bacteria; phylum Bacillota; class Clostridia; order Peptostreptococcales; family Anaerovoracaceae; genus CAG-238. The sequence continues at coordinate 3,625 of URWB01000034.1, read as the reverse complement.
GAGGAGGTCAAACACGAACGCTTTAACCGCCTCGTCGATGTGATCAACCGCATCTCCGCGGAGAAAAACGCGGCCTATGTCGGCCGTGTCGAAAAAGTGCTTGTCGATGGGCCGTCCAAAACGAATTCCAAGACCTACGGCGGCCGAACGGAAACCTTCAAGCTGGTCAATTTTGAAGGCCGTCCGGAAATGATCGGACAGATTGTTGCTGTGGAGATTACGGACGCGAACACCTTCAGTCTGGTAGGACGCGTGCTGGAAAATCAAAACTAACAGGCAGAAATGATTGTGTTTAGATGCAGAAAGGAATTTGCGATATGGATATTTTCTCGGTGATTACCCTGCTCGGCGGACTGGCGATGTTCTTATACGGCATGGAGGTCATGGGAGACGGACTCAAAAATGCTTCCGGCTCCGCGCTCAAGCAGGTACTCGGCAAGGCGACCCAAAATTTGATATTGGGTGTCATTACAGGTATGCTGGTTACAGCGGTCATTCAAAGCTCGACCGCGACCATTGTATTGACGGTCGGCTTGATCAGTGCTAATATTTTAGATTTAAAGCAAGCGGTCAGTATCGTGATGGGCGCGAACATCGGCACTACGGTAACGGCACAGATCATTCGTTTGATGGATATTGAATCCGGCGGCAGTCTGCTTATGGATTTTTTTAAACCTTCCACGCTGGCGCCTTTGGCGCTGATTGTCGGTGTTGTGCTGATTATGTTCGTAAAGGGCAATAAGAGCATGGCGACCGGCGAAATTTTTGCAGGCTTCGGCATCCTGTTCAGCGGTCTTTTGAACATGACAGCAGCTGTTACGCCGCTTTCGGAATCACAGGCTTTTTTGGACCTGATGCAGCGTTTCAGCAATTATCCGCTCATTGCGATCCTGCTCGGACTTGTGATGACCGTCATCGTACAGAGTTCTTCGGCCATGGTCGGTATGATTCAGGCGCTTTCGGTAACGGGCGCGATGACTTTCAATCTGGTGTATCCGTTGATCATGGGTATCAACCTCGGCACCTGCGTGACCACCGCGCTGGTTTGTTCCATTGGTTCTTCCAAGGACGCCAAGCGTGTCGGAATCGTGCATATCGCGTTTAACGTGATCGGTACCATTCTGTTTATGATCGTCATGACCATCATAAAATCTATGGGCGGATTTCCGAATCTGTGGGAAAGCGTGGCAAACAGCGGCAGCATTGCGAACTTCCAAACCTTATTCAATCTGGTGACGGCGATTGCGTTGATTCCGTTCGCAGGATTTTTGGTCAAGCTGTCCATTGTGATCGTTAAACCGGATGCTCGTGACGCGGAGGATAAGGCAAACCTGATGGTACCGGATGTCAAACTCTTTGAGGTGCCGGCGATGGCGCTCAGCGAATGTAATCACGCGATCGCGCGCATGGGTGAGGTGGCTTTGAAGAATATCAGACGCAGCTATCAGCTGCTGCAAAACTACGATGTCAAGCGCGTCGATGTCATCAACGAAAACGAGGATCAGTTAGACCAGTTCACCGACGCGATGGACGGCTATTTGGTGAATCTTTCGAAATATGTTGAAACCGATAACGACAACCAGAGCATCAATATCTTAATGCAGGCAAATACGAACTTTGAACGGATCGGTGACCATGCGGTCAATATCATGGAAGCGGCACAATCTGTCGCTGTGGATAAGATTCAACTTTCTCCGGACGCCAAAGCCGAAATGGATATCATCAAAGAGGCTGTCATGAACATCACGAAGATGACCGTAGAGGCTTTTGACAGCTACCATTATAACCTTGCAAAAAAGATCGAGCCGCTGGAGGAAGTGATCGACGATATGGTGGTATCGGCGAAGAATCATCATGTGGAGCGTCTCAAACTCGGACAGTGCAATATGGAGAGCGGCATGATCTTCGTGGATCTTCTGACAAATCTGGAGCGTATCGCGGACCAATGTTCCAATATCGCGCTGCTGATTTTGAGTCAAAGAGATAAGTCCATTCTCGGCAATCATCACAACTACCTCAATGAACTGCACAAGGGCGGTGATGTGACCTACGACAAGGAGCTGGAATGGCAAAAAGAACAGTATCTTGAAAAATTCCGCCGAATCGGACAAAAAGCGTAGACGAAAGGAAGTCTCACGACGCGAGGATTGAAAGAGAAAAAAACAAAATGAGGGCGCGCGTGGCAGGATATCGGATTCTGATTCCGCCATGCAAGCGCTCTCATTTTGTCTGTGGAAATGAATATATTCTTATTTAACTCCTATAGATGAAGGAATACTTCGATTATTTCGCGGCCTGCCGCAACAGATAAATTCTGACGGCAAGGGAGAGATTGATAAAAAAGTCGTGTTCTGATGTCGCTTCACAGTTGACAAGTTCTCGCATCCGCGCTAATTTATAGCGTATGGTATTTTGATGACAGCCGAACAGCTCGCCTGCCTTGGCGATATCGCCGCCCGCGCGTACCAGCGCGATCGCGGTGTCGATGTAATCCTGACGTTCCAGTAAGGGGCCTAAGTAGCGCTGCAGATATTCGCTCATTTCCGTCGACATATAATCACCGACCAGAATTTCATAAACGCCGAGTTTGTCATAGCTTGGAATGTTGCGGCTCTCAGCGATAGAGGCCAGATACGTGTTATAGCTTTCCTTTAAACAGTGATCCAGTGCCTCAAATGGATTGTGGACGCGGCTGGCGCAGCAGTAGAACGGCGCGCGCAGGTCCAAATAGGAAAGCACGTCATCCAAAATAATCTGAAAGGTCTTCGAATCATTTTTTGCGGCTGTCAGAAGCATAAAAACACCGTCGTGATAGGGGACCAGCATCGCCTTATCTCCGATATTGCGATTGAGGTACAGATTTTTGCCGCTACGCTCCATCCGCGCGCGGAAATCCTCGTCCTTTGACGATAGATAGGCGGCAACCGTCCAGTCCTTGAAGTCTATCGAAAGATTCTTGGCTATGCTGTAAATCCGGTTCGGCGGCAGGGTTCCCGCGATCATTTGACTGATGTTTTCCGCGGTCAGCAGATTGCGATCGTCTGTCCGCAACGCGTCCGAAATTTCATAAACGAGATTTTCATAATAAATCTCTCTGCCGAAGCGAAAAATCGGAAAGTTGTTTTGGTCCGCAAAATCCAGCACCTCCTGCGGAAGCTCCGGATAGAGCACTGTCTTATAGCCGATGCCGGCAATGCCGTGATGATACAGGGTTTTTACCATTGGAAGAATTTCCTCCGGCTTTTCGCGGCAGTACTGATAGAGAAAGCTGCAGAGCACGAAGTCGCCGGAAGAAAAGGTTTGCAGATATTCCTCAACGAATTCCGGCATCAGTTCATAGTCTACAATGCCCATGCCGGAAACCTTACGTTCCAGTCCTTTTTGTCCGGCAATCAGTTCCAGATAGTTGAAGCATTGCAGTTTCATCAGATCTCGTACGGTAAGCGCCATAACGATCCTCCTGTATAGTCAGATTGTATCACAGATAACAGCCAAAGTGTTTGTATGATATTACAAATATTATAGATTATATTATAATAAATTACAAGCATAAGGTGTAAAAACAGGAATATATATATGGTACGACTTGTTCTTAACAGAGAGGGGTTAATGCTATGATCAATCG
>URWB01000033.1 GCA_900551415.1 uncultured Eubacteriales bacterium | reverse complement strand
CGCTCTTCCGATCTCTGGTTTCGTGGTCGATATAAATGTTGACAATCGGCGCCGGACATAAAAATCCGATCACAAACGCGACAATCGCGCAAACGCCGGCACAGCACAGCGCCAGACGGAAAATATAGCTGCAAAAGTCGGATTTTCCTCGGCCGTAATAATAACTGATCAGCGGCTGAGAACCTTGATTGATCCCCATCATCGTCATCAGCACAAGCTGCGCGAAATAGGAGATCACCGTATAGATGACCACGCCGTCGCTGCCGGAAACCGCGAGCAGTGTGCGGTTAAAGACGAAGATGCAAAGCCCGATGGAGAGCTCGGTTACGCAGTCCGCAAGTCCCAGCTTCGCGAAACGGAATACCGCCTGCGGCTGCCAGCGGACATGGACAAAGGTGAAGCCGGTGTTGGCTGCAGCAGGAACGGCAGCATTCCCGTCGGCTTCTCCGCTGCTCTTTGCGGCAGAGGCGGCCGCCTTGCGTGAAGGCCTGCGCGCGAGAAAGTGGCGCAGATAAATGCTGAAGGTCATCGCCTGTGAAAGTCCGGTTGCTACCGCGGCGCCTTCGATGCCCCAGTGAAAGACCAGCACAAAGATCGCGTCGAGGACGATGTTCGTCATCGCGCCCGCGATACTGGTCTTGATGGCAAGTTTCGGGAAGCCATCTGCTTTTACAAGCACTTCTAAATAGTAGGAAGTCATGTAAAAAGGCAGGAAGAGCCCGATAATGCCCAGGTAGCCTTTTACGTACGGCAGTGTATGCGCGTCAGCGCCCAAAAGTCGGGCGAGCTGAGGGAGCAGCAGAAGTACGAACAGGGTGGACAAAAGACCGATGCCCGCGACGGTCATCGCGCCCAGCGTAAATACGCGATTGGATTCCTGGGTATCGCCGCGTCCCTTATGAATGGAGGCTTTGGTGCTCGCGCCGACGGCAAAGAGGATGCCCATCGAAAAAGCGCCGTTGATCATCGGCATACAGAGGTTGACCGCGGCCAGCGCCTGTTCTCCGACTCCTCTGGCAACGAAAATACCGTCTGCCATCGTGTAAATGGTATAAACCCACATCGCTGCCACAGAAGGCAGGACGTATTGGATGAACCTGCTTTTGATGCTTTGTTTTGCTTGTAATGTCATAAAAATCAACTCCTTAATCGGCTCACGCAGTCACTGAGTGTCAGTATAGTTCGTGTGGATTTTGCCGGATTTTGCATCGTGGAATCCGGTCGTGAGCCTCATCCTGTATCTATCATAAAGTATACGGTAACCGTATAGTCAAGTGTTTTTTGCGTTAAAAATCAAGAAAAATTATCCCGCGCGCCGCTCTTGCCGCTCCCATGCCGCGCGTTGGTCCTGCTGTCCCCATGCCGCGCGCCGCTTTTTGATATAAAAATCGCAAAAAGATGTACTCACGATGCGGCGTTCATGTAACGGTAAGGTCGATTTCTCGTCGATGAGGTTAAGATTTATTTGTAAACACAAAATAAATCTTAATATTTAATGATAAAAAACAAATTTATTGTTTAGCACAACATAGAAAGTTCTGTTTAGAGCTTTTTTTCGTAACACGTTACATCTTTGCAGGTAAAAGCTTCGGATTTGGGAAAGTTGAGCTGGGGAAGGGTCATGGGAGCAGGCGTGCATCGCCTCGGCATGGCAGGGAAGCGTCATGCCGAGAATCGTTCGCGTCGAAGAGGTACACCTGTCGCGCCTTCCTGCAAACGATACAAAGAGTTTCAGAAAAAAAGGATGATATTTGAAAAACAGAAAGCGTGTGCGTGCAGTGTGGATTTTGAAAGTTTCGAGGAAAATTTTTCACACAGGTGTCGGGAGGCTGAACTTTGGATGGGGTTTGGGGAAAGTCCGTTGACCTTTGGAATTACAAAGGTTTATAACGGTGCTGGAATTTATATGAAAGGACCTTATGCAAGATGATCGAGGTAAAACATTTATGCAAACGCTACGGCGAACATGTGGCCGTAGACGATTTATCCTTCACCATCGAGAATGGACATGTGTACGGATTTTTGGGGCCGAACGGCGCCGGTAAATCCACGACCATCCAAAAAACGCTCGCGCGCTATGAGAATCTCAGCAAACATGTCAAGGTCGAAAAAATCAATCCGGTAGCCAATCCGAATTTTGCCTATGCCTATACGACCGAGGACCTCTACAACAACAGTCTGGTCGTGACGAGCGCCGCCGCGTCCAAGTCGCGCTATATCAGCTATTACGACATTTATGAGAGCTCCTATGACGAGGAGTACAATACGGTTACTTCATACAACGGCGAAGGCGCGCTGACCGCGGCGGTCAATTTCGTTACCTCTGACACGCAGACCAGGGTTTATTACCTCAGCGGTCATGGCGAGGACGAACTGCCGTCGAATCTGGTCAGCAGTTTCGAGAATGGAAACATCAGCCTCACGCAGTTGAACCTTCTGACCGAGGAAAACATCCCGCCAGACTGCGCGGCGCTGCTGCTCTACAGTCCGGCTTCCGACCTTTCGCAGGAAGAGATCGATAAAATCGAAGCCCACCTCGCAGAAAACGGCAGCCTGATGCTGTTTACCGACTGCGACGCGGAAGATCTGCCGCGCCTGCATGCGATGATGGCAAAACGCGGGGTTGAGGCTGTGGATGGTATGGTCGTCGAGGGCGACAGCAGTTACTTTATGTCCAACTACCCGAACTATCTGATCCCGCAGCTGGAAAACCATGAGATTACAGAACCGCTGATCAGCGGCAACTATTACGTCCTGATGCCGATGACGCAAGGGTTGAAAATCACAGCGCAGACAGATGAGACAGAGCAGGCAGAGGCAGACGAGACTGACGCGAGCCTCAGCGTGACCGCGCTGCTGTCTACGACCGCGGACGCTTATTCCAAGATCAAGGGATTACAGGCGACCGATGCCGAAAAAGAGGATGGAGATATCGCGGCGAGACTTATGCCCTGCAGAAGGATGCGGATGCCAATTGGCAGTGGCCGGAGGATCCGGAATTTCCGGTCAGCCAGACGACGGTCAGCTATATGGAATACGCGCTGGCTGATATTACCGCGACGCGGGCGCTGGAGAACGTGACGGACTTCGCGCAGTACGGACTCGATGAGCCGCAGAGCGTGATCTCCTATACGACTGCGGACGGCGCGTCGGTCGAGATTTTGACCGGCGATTACAACGATGTCTCGGGCGAGTATTACGCGCAGCTTGCAGGCGAGCATACGGTCTACACGGTTTCCGGTGACTATATGGAAGATTTTCAGTACACGATCGATGATCATTTGCAGGTCGAAAGCCTGCCAATCTATGAAGAGGATACCGAACTGCGCGTGACCGCGGACGGTAAAACCACAGTCTATGATCTGACGAAAAATGCCGGAGATGAAACGGATGAAACCGATGCCGACACAGGTGACAGTGCGGACTCTGATGAGACGAGCAGTGAGGCAGAGGAAGACGGCGATACCGTATCCACTGCGCAGGAGATTGTCGACGGCGTACGCGGTCTGAACTTTGAGACCTACGTGACCTACAAGGCAGACAAGGCCGCGCTTGCGTCCTACGGCCTTGACAAACCGCAAATGTCCTTTACCGTTAAGGGAAAACAGACGGCAGATGACGGCGGAAGCACAGCAGTACAATTTACATTGCAGGTCGGAAGCAAAATCGGCAGCAGTTATTACGTCCGCCTCAAGGATTCCAAGATGGTCTACACCGTCAGTGCCGACGAGATCAACGCGCTGTGCGGGTAAAAATTCACGGCTGATGCATGATATAAGAATTTTGCTTTTTCAAAAAAATCGTGCAAAGTATTGAAATTTTCGTGCAAATAGCATATACTGAAGCTACAAATGAGAAAGGAGATGATCTTATGGCCGGACAAACTACCAATATCAGCATTCGCATGGATGCGGATCTGAAGGCACAGGCAGATGCGCTCTTTAATGAACTCGGGATGAATCTGTCTACAGCGTTTAACATTTTTGTGCGGCAATCACTGCGTGAAGGGCGTATCCCCTTTGATATTTCTTTAAATCAGCCGAATCCTGAAACGATTGCCGCGATGTTGGAGGCAGAAAGGATTGCAAAGGATCCATCTGTGAAAGGCTACCGCAGCTTGGATGATCTGTTTGCAGATTTGAATGGATGAAAGACACAAAATATATCGTTAAGACCACGACTCAGTTCAAAAAGGACTTTAAGCTGGCAAAAAAACGAGGACTAAAGATGGAATTACTGCGGGAAGTGATCACAGTACTTGCTATGGGCGAAACTCTTCCTGAAAAGAATAAAGACCACGCACTGACCGGAAATTGGATTGGACATCGCGAATGTCACATTCTTCCGAACTGGCTGCTGGTCTACCGATTAGAAGACGAAGTATTGGTGCTGACGCTGACCCGCACCGGTACTCATAGCGATCTTTTCGGGAAGTGATCCCAGGACGCCGCATGGAGAACCCCTCTGTGCGGTGTTTTTTTGCGCGCAAGGTCTGTAAGGCACGCTTTCTCCGCGGCTTCACGCAAACTACACAAAAAATTTCAACAAAAATGGGTTGACATTCGAAAAACGGGGTAGTATATTATTGTCAGAGGTTAGCACTCCGACGAGGTGAGTGCTAACAAATCCAAAAAGGAGGAACGCAGGATGGAGTTAAGCGAACGAAAATTAAAAGTTTTGCAGGCAATCATCGCGGACTATGTCAAGACCGCAGAACCGGTCGGCTCCAGAACGCTTTCCAAGAAACCGGAGCTTGGCTACAGCCCGGCGACGATCCGAAACGAGATGGCTGACCTTGAGGAAATGGGGTATCTGACACACCCGCATACCTCAGCCGGCAGAGTTCCGTCCGACAAAGCCTACCGATTATATGTCAACGCTTTGATGGAGAAACCGGAACTGAGCAAGGAGGAGAAGAACATCATCGCCCAGCGGCTCGCGGGCAAGGTAAGCGACTTCAACAAGACGATCGAGCACGCCGCGAGTGTGCTTTCTGAGATCACGAATCTGACATCCTTCGCGCTGACCCCGAGCCAGAACGAAGATGTCCTTAAATATATCAACCTGCTTCCGGTCGATGAAGAAACCGTCATTCTGATGATTGTTTCCGAGAGCGGGAAGGTCTCCAACAAGGCAGTACGCATGAGCGTGCCGTATACGCAGGAGAACCTGAACCTGCTGTCCAAGACGATGACCTACAATTATAAAGGGAAAACCGTCAGTCAGGCGCTGACCAACAACATCATCGCCAACTTTGAAACCGACATCGTCGCTATGAGCGGACTCGCCGAGGACGTGATGCCGAACTTCATGCGGACGCTCGAGGATATGCTCAATGTCAACCTTTATATGGAGGGTCTGACCAATATCTTCGATATTCCGGAGTACAGCGACCTTGCCAAGGCCAAGAGCTTCCTCGAAATGCTCAGCCAAAAAGAAGAGCTGACCAAAAAGCTGGTCGAACGGGATGACGGCGTGATTGTCACCATCGGAGAGGAAAATCCCGAAGACATCATGCAGGACTGCTCGCTGATCACCGCTAGCTACCATGTGGACGGCAAACTGGTCGGCAAGCTTGGCGTCATCGGGCCGACCCGGATGAAATACGGCGAAGTTACATCGATCATCGAATATTTAACAGATAATTTAAGCAATACATTCAAATTGGAAAGCGGAGGTAACGAGGATGACTGAGGAAAAGAAACGAAAGCAAAACGAAGCGGGCGGCGAGAATCTTCCCGAAAAAGAAGAGGATTTTGAAATCGACCCACAGGATGCCGAAAAAAATCCGAAAGAGCCGGAGGCAAAGCCGGACGAGAACGCTGAGCAGGAAGCAAAAGCTGAATCTGACAAGCCTGTGAAAGATGCTGAAGAAGAAGCCCTGAACACGAAATACATGCGGCTTATGGCAGACTTTCAGAATTTTAAACGCAGAACCGAAAAAGAAAAAAGCGACATTTACGCGTTCGCGAACGAGAAACTCGTCAAAGAACTGCTTGATGTAATAGATAATTTCGAAAGAGCTTTAGCGGTCGGAAACGACGGTGACAAGTTCTTAGAAGGAATGGAGATGATTTTGAAGCAGCTCCAAGGGGTGCTGGAAAAAGCGGGAGTTGCTGAAATTAAGTGTTTGGGCGAGGACTTCGACCCGAACTTCCACAATGCCGTCATGACCGAGGACAGTACCGAATATGAAAGCGGGAAAGTGACCGCGGTTCTGCAGAAGGGGTATACGCTGAATGGTAGGGTGGTAAGGCCGGTGATGGTTAGGGTTTCTAACTAATTTCCGGCGCGCTGCTGATGCAAGGCAAACGATTTTTCCCGCGCGTCAGCGATCAGAAAATAAGAACTATAACTTGAAATCAAGGAGGAACATAAAATGGCTAAAGTAATTGGTATCGATTTAGGAACTACAAACAGCTGCGTAGCAGTATTAGAGGGCGGCGAACCTACAGTTATCGCCAATGCAGAAGGTATGAGAACGACACCGTCTGTCGTTGCTTTTAAGAAAGACGGCGAAAGATTAGTCGGTGAAACGGCAAAGAGACAGGCAGTCACCAACCCGGACAGAACGATCTCTTCCATCAAGAGACACATGGGTGAGGACTACAAAGTCACCATCGACGGGAAGGATTACACACCGCAGGATATCTCCGCGATGATTCTGACCAAATTAAAAAATGACGCAGAGGCTTATCTCGGTGAGAAGGTAACCGAAGCGGTTATCACCGTACCGGCTTACTTCTCCGACGCGCAGAAGCAGGCAACCAAGGACGCGGGCAGAATCGCGGGTCTGGATGTCAAGAGAATCATCAACGAACCGACTGCGGCGTCTTTGGCCTACGGTCTTGACAAAGAAGAAGGCTCCCACAAGATCCTGGTATACGACCTTGGCGGCGGCACTTTCGATGTATCCATTCTGGAACTCGGTGACGGCGTATTCGAAGTACTGGCGACCAACGGTGATACGCACCTGGGCGGCGATGACTTCGACGATGTGCTGATGAACTATCTGGCAGACAAGTTCGCGAAGGAACATGGCGTAGACTTAAGAGCCGACAAGATGGCACTGCAGAGATTAAAAGAAGCAGCCGAAAAAGCAAAGAAGGAACTTTCCGGTTCCCAGACAACGAATGTAAACTTACCGTTCATTACCGTAACCGCGGAAGGTCCGCTGCACATGAACGAAGACATCACAAGAGCAAAATTCGATCAGCTGACCGAGCATCTGGTACAGAGAACCATCGAGCCGATGAAAAAGGCGATGCAGGATGCAGGCGTCACCAACGCGGATATCGCGAAGGTTATCTTAGTCGGCGGCTCCACCAGAATTCCGGCAGTACAGGAAGCAGTCAAGAAAGTCACCGGCAAAGAACCGTTCAAGGGCATCAACCCGGATGAATGCGTCGCGATCGGCGCGGCGATTCAGGCAGGCGTTCTGACCGGCGAAGTACACGATGTACTGCTGCTCGATGTTACGCCGCTTTCCCTGTCCATCGAGACACTGGGCGGCGTCGCAACCAAACTGATTGAAAGAAATACCACGATCCCGACTAAGAAGAGCCAGATCTTCTCGACTGCTGCCGATAACCAGACAGCTGTTGACATCCACGTAATGCAGGGTGAAAGAGAAATGGCGGCAGGCAACACGACCTTAGGTAGATTCCAGCTGACCGGCATCGCACCGGCGCCGCGTGGAATCCCGCAGATCGAGGTAACCTTCGATATCGACGCGAACGGCATCGTAAACGTCAGCGCGAAGGATATGGGAACCGGTAAGGAACAGAGAATTACCATTACCTCTTCCACGAACCTTTCCGAAGACGAGATTAAGAGAAAGGTCGCAGAGGCGGAACAGTACGCGGAAGAAGATAAGAAGAGAAAAGAAGAGGTTGATCTTAGAAACAGAGCGGAAGCTTTGATCTACGATACCGAAAAATCTCTGAAGGAACTGGAAGGCAAGATCTCCGACGACGAAAAGACGCAGATCACTGATGCCAAGGATCAGCTGCAGGCTGTGCTGAACAACGGTACGGTTGACCAGATCAAAGAAAAGACCGAAGCACTGACTGAGAAGTTCCACATCATTTCCACCAAGCTGTATGAGCAGGCGCAGGCGGCGCAAGCAGCAGCGGGCGCGGCCGGCATGGGCGGCGCTGACGCGGCAGGCGCGCAGGACGCGGGCGCGCAGACAGGCGCGGCAGATGACAATGTGGTCGACGCGGACTACACCGTAGTGGATGATGACAAATAATCGTAGATAGATGAAATAGCACTAGACGCTGGGGCATCTCTGCTCCGGCGTTTAGGGCGTAATGAGAGAGGTTTATTATGGCAGAAAAACGCGATTACTATGAAGTGCTTGGCTTGCAGAAGGGCGCCAGTGAGGAGGAAATTAAAAAGGCTTTTCGTAAGATGGCTATGAAATACCACCCCGACAAGAATCCCGGAAACAAGGAAGCCGAAGAGAAATTCAAAGAAGTCAACGAAGCCTACAGCGTTCTGTCTGACCCCGACAAAAAGAGTAAGTATGACAGATTCGGTCATGCGGGCGTAGATCCGAACGGCATGGGCGGCGGCGCGGGCGGCTTCGGCGGCTTCGGTGGCGGCTTCGGCGGCTTTGAGGACATTTTCGATATGTTCGGCAGCGCGTTCGGCGGCGGCGCGGGCGGCTTCGGCGGTCAGCGCAGAGCCAATCAGCCGCGCAAGGGCAAGGATCTGCAAAAAGCGATTTCCATCACCTTTGAAGAGGCAGCCTTTGGCACGAAAAAGAAGATTGAGCTGACAAAATTTGTAACTTGTCCGACCTGTAAGGGCGAGGGCGCGAAACCAGGAACATCCAAAAAGACCTGCCCGAAATGCGGCGGCAGCGGACAGATCAGTCAGATGCAGAGAACCCCGTTCGGACAGTTCCAGTCCGTCACGACCTGTGACCAGTGCGGCGGCAGCGGTAAGATTATCGAGGAACCTTGTCCGGACTGCAAAGGACAGGGCAAGATTCGCAAGACCGTCACGATCTCTGTCGATATTCCGGCAGGCGTGGACAACGAATCCGTCATTCCGATCAGAGGACAGGGCGAGCCGGGTATCAACGGCGGACCGGCGGGTGATTTATACATTGTGCTGCAGGTAAAACCGCACAAGGTGTTCAAGCGCAGCGGCGCGGATCTTTATTTGGAGATTCCGATCAGCTTCGATCAGGCAGCCCTCGGCGCGGAAATTATCGTTCCGACCCTGGACGGCAAGGTTTCCTATAAGGTACCGGCAGGCACACAGCCGGGTACAACCTTCCGTCTCAAGGATAAAGGCGTAAAATATCTCAAGAGAGAGGCTAAGGGCGATTTGTACGTCAAGGTCAATCTCGAAGTGCCGACCAAGCTGAACCACAAGCAGAAGAAGGCGATCGAGGATATGGGCAAGGTCGTGACCGAAGAGTGCTATCAGAAGCGGAATTCCTTTAAGGAAAAATTCAAGGAATTCTTCAACTAGTCGTTGACGCAAAAAAAGATTACGATGGATATCCCTCGGGGTAAAGCAAAACCCGGGGGATTCTTTTTTCGAGGAAAACATCATGGAACAAACACAAGATAACAAAACATTTCTCGGAACGGAGCCGATTGGAAAGCTCCTGCTCAGGCTCTCGATACCGACAGTCATCGCGCAGCTGGTCAATATGCTGTACAATATGGTAGACCGCGTCTATATCGGACATATTCCGACCGACGGCAGTCTGGCGTTAACCGGCGTCGGCGTCTGTATGCCGCTGATTCTGATCGTCTCCGCGTTCGCGTCTTTTGTGGCCTCCGGCGGCGCGCCGCGCGCCTCCATCGCGATGGGGAAGGGCAGACACGCGGATGCCGAAAAAATTCTCGGCGGCTGCGTGACGATGCAGCTTGCCATCTCCGCGATTTTGACCGCGGCGCTGCTGCTTTGGAGCGAAGAGTTTCTGCTCCTGTTCGGTGCCAGCGAGAATACGATTCCTTACGCGCACGCGTATATGAACATCTACGCGCTCGGAACGATTTTCGTGCAGCTGACCCTCGGCATGAATGCTTTCATTACGGCACAGGGCTTCGCGCGTGTCAGCATGAAAACCGTATTGATCGGCGCCATTTGCAATATCGTGCTGGACCCTATCCTGATCTTTGGGCTGGGCATGGGCGTGAAGGGCGCGGCACTGGCGACGGTAATTTCACAGGGAATTTCCTGCGTATGGGTTCTGTCCTTTTTGACAGGAAGCAAGACGGTTCTTAAGATCAAAAAAGAAAATTTTCTGACCGGACTTCGCTTTTTGCCGCCTTGTATTGCGCTCGGCATGTCGGCGTTTGTCATGCAGGGCAGTGAAAGTGTCATTTCGCTTTGTTTCAATTCTTCTCTGCTCCAATACGGCGGAGATCTGGCAGTCGGCGCGATGACCATTCTCAGCAGTGTGATGCAGTTCGCGATGCTGCCGCTGCAAGGGATTGCCCAAGGCGCGCAGCCGATCAGCAGCTATAATTTCGGCGCGGGAAACAGGGAACGTGTCAGCCGGACCTTCCGGCTGCTCCTGCGAAGCAGCCTCGTGTATTCTTTCGGTCTGTGGGCGCTGGTGCAGCTGTTTCCGGGCGCGTTCGCGGGGCTGTTCACCAACGACGCGGCGCTGCTGGCCTTTACCGCAAAAGCGCTGCGTGTCTACTGCGGTGCCTTATGTCTGTTCGGCGCGCAGATTGCCTGTCAGATGACTTTTGTATCGACCGGAAACGCGGTCTGTTCGATCATTGTGGCGATTCTCCGCAAGTTTGTCCTGCTCATTCCGCTCATTTATCTGATGCCGCGCCTGATGACAGATCAGACCATGGCGGTGTATACCGCGGAGCCAATCGCGGACGGCATCGCGGTACTCTGCACCGTCATGATTTTTGCGGTACAGTTCAAAAAAGCCCTGCGCAGGCTAGATGAAGCGCGGACGTAAAAACTGCCCGATAATTGCGGATTGCTTTTTGCCGCATTTTCCCGTATAATACGGATAGACGATAGCAAAATGAAAGGGCCGAGCGCCCTTTTTGCATGAATAAAAAGAAAAGGAAGAATCAATGTTAACAGTTACAAATGTCAGTATGAACTTCAGCGGGCAACCGCTGTTTAAGGATGTGGATCTCAAATTCACGCCGGGCAACTGCTACGGTATCATCGGCGCCAACGGCGCGGGCAAATCCACGTTCCTGCGCATCCTTTCGGGCGACCTTGACCCGACCACCGGAGATGTATCGCTCAAGCCGGGCGTGCGGATGTCCGTACTCAAACAGGACCATTTCGCATTCGATGAATTTACGGTGCTCGACACCGTTATCATGGGTAATCGCCGTCTGTACGATGTGATGAAGGAAAAGGACGCCATCTATATGAAGGAAGATTTCAGCGACGAAGACGGCATGCGCGCCGCGGAGCTGGAATCCGAGTTCGCGGAAATGAACGGCTGGGAGGCAGAGTCCGATGTGAGCCGTCTGATCCAGGGGCTGGGCTTATCTGCGGACATTCTGTATGCGCAGATGGCGAGCCTGACCGCGAAAGAAAAGGTCAAAGTGCTGCTCGCGCAGGCACTGTTCGGCAACCCCGGGCTCATCCTGCTCGACGAGCCGACCAACCATCTGGACGTCAAAGCCATCGCCTGGCTGGAGGATTTTTTGATGGAATATCCGGGAACGGTGCTGGTCGTTTCGCACGACAGACATTTCCTCAATACGGTCTGCACGAACATCGTTGACGTCGATTACGGCAAGATCAAGATGTATGTCGGCAACTATGAGTTCTGGTACGAATCCAGCCAGATGGTGCAGCGCATGATCAAGGACCAGAACAAGAAGAATGAAGAAAAGATCAAGGAGCTGCAGGCGTTCATCCAGCGCTTCTCTGCCAACAAGTCCAAGTCCAAGCAGGCGACCTCGCGCCGCAAGCTTCTGGATAAGCTGAGCGTGGAGGAAATGCCGGCGTCCTCGCGCCGCTACCCGTTCGTCGGCTTCAAGATGGACCGTGAGCCGGGCAAGGAAATCCTGCAGGTGGAGGGCATCTCCAAGACCATCGATGGCGTGAAGGTGCTCGACAACGTATCTTTCCGCGTCAACAATGGAGATAAGATCGCCTTTGTCGGTGAAAACGAGATCGCGAACACCACGCTGTTCAAGATTATCATGGGCGAATTGGAGCCGGACGAAGGCAGCTATAAATGGGGCGTGACGATCGCGACCTCGTATTTTCCGCTCGACAACTCGGACTTCTTTAACGGCTGCGATCTGAATCTTGTCGAATGGCTCTCACAGTATTCACAGGATACCAGCGAGACCTTCCTGCGCGGCTTCCTCGGCAAGATGCTGTTCTCCGGCGACGAGGTCTACAAACCGGTCAAGGTCCTCTCCGGCGGCGAAAAGGTGCGCTGCATGCTTTCCCGGATGATGCTCTTCGGTTCGAATATGCTCGTGCTCGACCAGCCGACCAACCATTTGGACCTTGAGTCCATCACCGCGGTCAACGAGGGGCTGATCGCCTTTAAGGGCGGCATTCTCTTCGCGTCGCACGACCACGAATTCATCCAGACCATCGCAAACCGCATCATCGAGATTCAGCCGGACGGCAGCATTGTCGATAAGCTCTGCAGCTACGACGAATACATCGGCGAATAAGCGCGAACCGGCAAGCGGCTGCCGCATTTCTTATAGCGGAAACGCGAAACAGCGAAAAAAGGAACGAAAGCACGTATAGGAGGCTCAGCATCTTCCATGCGTGCTTTTATCTTGCTTCTTCGTTTTTGTTGCTAATTTTTCGTTTTTTTTTACAAAAACACTGTTTAGGCGCGGAAAAAAGTGGTATAATCCAAGATGTAAATACAAAAGCACACAGGCAAGTCTGCCAAAAGGCAGGGGCGCAAAGCGCAAAAGGTTCGCGGCTTAAGGGGGCTCGAAAGAGCATGGCTGCCGATCATGATATCGACCGCAATACGTTGTAGCGAGCTTTGGCTTGCTTCTTTTGTATTTGCGGAAAAAGCGAAGACAAAAGTGTGCAAAACGGAACCGCGGGTTCCGTTGCATACATGCCTGTCATGCATGGCAGGCACTGCGCAAGGTGCTTTTGTCGTGATTTCGAAAATATCGCCCGGCGATATTTCCTGCATAATGAGGAAGGGGAGTGTCGATACGAAAAAAAGAAAAAGCGAATTTTGTCAGAACGTAAAACAAAGCGAAACAAGGAGAAAGAAAATGAAAAAATTATTTGCTATTTTAATGAGCGTGCTCATGATAGCATGCTTCATGCCAACGATGGCGTTCGCGGATGGGGAAACGGCTGCGGTCGCAAAAATTGGCGAAACAACTTATTCAACCCTGCAGACAGCGATTGCCGCAGCCACAGCAGGCGAAACAACAACGGTAGAACTTCTTGCCAATACCACAGAAGACATTACGATTCCTAGGGGCAAAAAGGTTATACTTAACCTTAATGGTAAAACACTTACAAATAGCAGCAGTGATACCATTACGGTTGCAAACGGTGCAGAGCTAACGATTGAAGGTGCGGGAACTGTTGACAATGTGACACATGGAAAGGCAGCTATTTTTAACAACGGTATCGCAGTGTTGAATGGCGGAACATATGACAGAAGCGCAGAAGCCGGTACATCAACAAGTGAAAGCGGTAAAAACTCGTATTATACAATTGTGAACCATGGAACCATGACGATAAATGAGGCTGCAAAAGTCCAAACAGCAGGTGGAAACACCGAAAAGGGAAAATATTCTTCATTGGTTGAAAATGGATACTACAACTATTCCTCAAAAGAGCCAGGAAGCGGATATGTTGAGGGAACAAATCAAAAGAAACCAACACTGACTATCAATGGCGGAACATTTTTAGGCGGACTGAATACGATTAAGAATGATGATGGAGGAATGATTACTATCGAGGATGGTAATTTTTCAAACTTCTATCAGGCTCTAGTTCAAAATCATAACATTGCAACGATAGAAGGAGGTACATTTACTGCTGCTGAAGGATCGGGCCAAACAACTTATGGCGTTTATAACTGTGGATGCGCAGCAAATTATGATATTGGAACATTAACAATCTCAGGAGGAACTTTCACTGCAGACTATGCACTTGGAGAAGTCAGCACACAAGCGGCGAACATTACGATAAGTGGTGGAATTTTCAATGGAAAGCAAGCTGCAATCGGAAAATCCAATTCTTGCAATGCAAAATTTGTAATCAGCGGTGGTACATATTCATCGAGTCCTAAAAATGTTGTTGGAAATGCAAAAGTTTTCAAAGTATCCGATACAAAGTTCATGGTAGCTACAGATGATGCAAAACCAGCGGGGTATTATTGGACCGCGGTTGAAGAAAAGGCTTGGGACTATGAAGGCACTGCAATTACATATACCCCGTATGTACCGACCGACAACGTAACCAATCAGTCTGAGAATACCGCAACCGGTACGCCGGCTACGACTACGGCGGACATTAACGCGTCTACAACGACTGCTGCTGACGGAACGAAGACCACCACAGCGACGGTTGATGATCAGACGGCTGACAAGATCGTGGATAAGGCAACCGCGAACAAATCCGAGCAGATCATCATAGACGCGACGAGCGCGGCAGGCGCAACTGCAGCGGCAGAAGTTGGAATTCCGGAAAAGACAGTCAAGGAAATCGCCGAAAAAACTGACGCGAACCTCACCATTAAGACCGATGCCGCGAAGGTTCAATTAGACAAAAACGCTGTTGACGCGCTGGCGGCGCAGGCCGGAACAACCGGAACCGTTAAGCTGCTTGTAAAAACCGTTAAGAGCGACGCGGATATCCATCAGGTTGAGCTGAAGCTGGTTACTTCCAACGGCGCGGTAACCGATTTTCATGGCGGCAACGTCACCGTTACAATCAAGCCAAGCGCGACGCTGAACGCGAAGGAAGTCATCTGCGTTTACATCGACGACAACGGCGTTTACCACAGAGTAGACGGCAAGAAGAATGCGGACGGCACCTATACCTTCACAACCGGACATTTCTCCACATACGCGATTATGAGCGTAGAGGACGCAGAGAAGGTATTCGAGCAGCAAGACGCGAAGGCAGCGGAACAGGCAAAAGAAATCATGCTGCAGGCACGCTCCGCGAAGACCGCGAAAGGCAACATCAAAGTAAATCTGAAAGTCAACGAGGACGCAATCAAGGCAATCGAGGATCTGGGCTACACTGTAAAATATAAATTCTACAGAAGCACGATTAAGAACGCGAAATACGTTGGCAAGTTTGAGACAACTGCCAAGACCTATACCAACACGACAGGCAAGAAGGGTACGAGATACTATTACAAGGCCAGAGTCATGGTATATGACGCGCAGGGCGAATTAGTCGCGAAGACCGCTTTGACCCAGTGCAAATACGCTTGCAGAATCAAATAGTCTACGAAGCAAGAACTTCCGGACAGCGCGCGTAAAAGCCCGCGCTTCAAACCGGATGCAGACAAAACAGCATTGTAAACATACAAAAGGGGCTGTCGCTTTAACGGAAAAAACCGTTAGAGCGCAGCCCTCTTTTTGTTATTCCGGAAATATCGTTTGCGATATTTCCGGAATAACGACAAAAGCACCTTGCGAAGCGGCGTTCATGGGTGAGCGCCATGTGTGCATAGAAATCTCTGATTTCGTTATGCGCACTTTTATCCTAGCTGTCAGCTTACAAATGTGACGGAATTTTGTTCTGTCTTTTTTACTCTACCAGGAATGATCGCTTGCGATGTTTCCGGAAAGAGAAAAGCGCAAAAGAGGAAAGCGCAAGTGAAAGTTCCCATTTTCACGTAGTTTAAGCAAAAAGATGTAATGCATCGCCTGTTTTCTGCGCGTGCCTCAAGGTTTTTTAGGCAAAATAGATGGAATTTCCATCTCGTTTTCAAAAAACTATGAGCGAACACAAATTTTATAAAAATATATTGGCGTTTGCGACAAAAATCAGAGGGAGTGCGCTTGATATTCCATGCGGCATCTGAGCCAAGGCCAACTTCGTTACATCTTTGGGCACTTTTTACCCCAAAAAGCGGCGCGATCGTGAAAGTGAAGGAAACAGTATGGCCTTCCGATGCGCTTCCCGCGTGGCGAGGCTTCATTTTTCGCGCGCTTCACGAAAGAATGGCGATGGACAGCTTGACCAGATAGTTGTTATAGCCTTCGGTGGAGAGATCATCGAGGATGACGTCCTCGTAGAAGTAATTGTCAAGCTTCAAATGATGTTCCTTTGCGTAGGCGAGCAGCTTGAGACAGTTCGCGTGAATATTTTCATAGCCATGCGCGTCGTAGAGCACCAAAAAAGTGCCGCCGCCGCTCAGCGAGACCTGTTTACTGTCAACATCCGCCAGCTCAGAAGGATGCACATAGGTGTAGAATTCAGAGTACTGATAGCCGTCCGCGGTGACAGAATCACGCGGAATCGCGGCGCCGATGGGGTAAGCGCTGTAAAGACCGAGAGATTGACAAAAAGCAAAATGCTTGCCCAAAGCTTCGGCAACCGCGCGCTCATCGTCCGCGCCCTTATATTCGGTGGTGATGAAATATTCATCCGGCGCTTTTTCGATGATGATCTTGCCGACCGGCGCGCGCAGACCCTCTTCTGTTTCCTGAATCTTCTTGTCGATATAGCCCTTCGCCCAGGTCAAAGCGGCGATGCGTTCGTCGATTGTCGCTTTTTTGGACTCCAAAAGCTGAATCAGAGCCTCCGGCGAGCGATGATCCATGTGCTCCTTGATTTCATGGATGCTCACACCGAGTTCCCGCAGCATGGCGATGATGGCAAAGGTTTCCGGCTGTGAGTAGGAATAGTAGCGATAGCCGTTTTCGCCGATCACATCAGGCTTGAAGATGCCGCACTGGTCATAGTGAAACAGGGTTTGTTTTTTGATTCCGAACAGCTTGGCAAATTCTCCGGTCGTAAAATAGGTTTTGTTTTTTTTCATAGTGCCTGCGCCTCCCCTGCGAAAATATTTTAGAATCGCTCCGCGTTAAAATCATTCTATCACATTTTCGCGTTGTTTGACAGCGGCTTTTTGGGAACCGGCGAAGGCGCGCGCCGGCAAAAACAGGGAGAAACTTGCTCTTTGAAGCCCCCCTGTGGTATAATGGTCTTGTCCCATGAACACGAGCAGATGCGAAGTGTGAATGGCTAGACAAACCTTATGCTGAAGTTCACCGGTAAGAGCCGGCTATGAACTTGTCGTATCATGGTCTTGTCCCATGAACACGAGCAGACACGAAGTGTGAATGGCTAGACAAACCTTATGCTGAAGTTCACCGGCAAGAGCCGGCTATGAACTTGTCGTATTGTGGTCTTGTCCCATGAACACGAGCAGACGCGAAGTGTGAATGGCTAGACAAACCTTATGCTGAAGTTCACCGGAAGGAGCCGGCTATGAACTTGTCGTATTGTGGTCTTGTCCCATGAACACGAGCAGATGCGAAGTGTGAATGGCTGGACAAACCTTATGCTGAAGTTCACCGGCAAGAGCCGGCTATGAACTTGTCGTATCATGGTCTTGTCCCAATGATCGACACTGCCATAAGGCAGGAATCAAAGAAGTAAGAGGAACGCATGATGAAATATTTAGAAATCGGAATCGAAACGCGGCGAGAGGGAATCGAATTGATCCTGTCGGCGCTGATGAATCTGGGCATTACAGACGCGGTGGTGGAAGATCCCGCGGACATCGATGACCTGCTCAAAAAAGAAAAAGGCTACGAATGGGATTATATCGATGACAGCGTACTGGAGTTAAAGAACGAGACACCGAAGGTGACCATATATATGAACGACGACGAAGAGGGGCGCGAAAAAGCCGAAGCGGTTCGCGCGGCCATGCGCGAGCTCAAGACGCAGGCAGAGGCAGGAGCCTTCGGCGAGCGGCTCGATATCGGCAGCCTGCAAACCGAGATTCGCTGTGAGGACGACAGCGAGTGGAAGGATAACTGGAAGGCATATTTCAAACCCGCGAAGGTCAGCAGATCTATCGTCGTCAAACCGACATGGGAGTCTTACGAACCGAAAGCAGGCGAAAAAATCATTGAAATCGACCCGGGCATGGCTTTCGGCACCGGCACACATGAAACAACCTCTCTGTGCATCCGGCTGATGGAGGACTATCTCGTGCCCGGAGAAAAAGTTTTAGACGTAGGCTGCGGCTCCGGCATTCTTTCCATCGCGGGCGCGCTGCTCGGCGCTTCGGAAGTGCTTGGCGTGGAGATCGACCCGGACGCGGTGGCAATCGCCGGCGAAAACATCGCTCTGAATCATGTAGAGCGAATCGCTTCCGCGCAGTACGGAGATTTGACCAAGGGCATTGACTTTCAGGCAGACGTCATCGTAGCGAATCTGATGGCAGATCTGGTCGTGACCCTCAGCAAGGATGTCGCGAGACATCTGCTGCCGGGCGGCAGATATATTTCCTCGGGAATTCTGGTCGAAAAAATGCCGGAGGTTGTTGACGCAATGCGCGCGCTCGGTTTCGCCATCATGGAGGTCAAAGAGGATGGCATGTGGTGCGCGATTGTGGCCAAGCATTAGGCGAGGAATTTAAAAAACAGATAGGAAACGCAGAAGAATATGATTAAATTTTTTGTTGAGGAAGAAGCAGTGACAAGCAGCCGGATCTATTTGGAGGACGCGCAGGACATCAAACATTTGACGCGCGTTCTGCGCGCGAAATGCGGCGACGCGGTCACCGTCTGCGACGGCACCGGATGGGAATACGAAACGGAAATCGAAGAAATCGAAGATGCTTGTGTGACACTGCGCATTGTAGACAGGCAGAAGGACGCGACGGAACCGTTGACGCGCGTAACTCTGTTTCAGGGTGTGCCGAAGGCGGCGAAGATGGAAACGGTCATTCAAAAGACTGTCGAACTGGGCGTGGATTGCATTGTGCCGGTTTTTACGGCGAGGACTGTGGTTGTCGAAAAAGGGAATTTTTCAAAAAAAATGACACGCTGGCAAAAAATTGCCGATGAAGCTGTGAAGCAGTGCAAGCGCGGCAAAATTCCACAGGTTGAGCCGCAGCTCGATTTTGACGAAATGTGCGGAAAGCTGGAAGATTATGACCTGGTTCTCTGTCCCTACGAAAATGAAACAGGGAGAACCTTAAAGGATTGTCTGCGTGAGGCATGCGGCAGCTTCAGCAAAGATGGATCTAATGAGAAGAATCCCTGCGAAAGACGCGGCGTGTCCGGCGCGTCTTTCGCGGACAACATACCGCCGCAAAAGATTGCTCTCATCATCGGGCCGGAGGGCGGCTTTGCCGATGAAGAAATCGTCAAGCTTCGCGCGCTGCCGACACCGGCGCAAATCGTCAGCCTTGGCAAGATTATTTTGCGTACCGAAACCGCGGGCATGGCAGCGCTGGCGATGATCATGTACGAATACGAGCTGTAGCGCGGCGCGGCAGTGATGACCGCGCGAAGCCGCGCCGCCGATCGCGCGCGAATCAATACGCGCGCGGCAAAAAGCCGACGTTCCGCTGCGGCGCTGTTTTCCTGCGCCACA
>URWB01000032.1 GCA_900551415.1 uncultured Eubacteriales bacterium | reverse complement strand
TCGACCTTGCGGTTAACAGCCGCCTGCTCCACCATTGAGCTACCTCGGAACACCTATTATCAGCAACGTGTTTATCACCGACAACATAAATCATTATACCCATATCAAGGCAAAATGTCAAGCATATTTTTTAAATATTTTACGTCTGTTTTGTTCTTTATTTCGTACAATCCATGCGGCTCATCACAAAGCGTATACATCTCCGGCGCGTGCAAAGCGTATGTCAGGGAAAACCTCTTGCGCCTGTGCTTCCAGTGCCAGAAGTTCCTCATCGGTTCGCTCTGGAAGATGATGCGTGATGATCAATTTCGACACATGATTTTGGGTGGCGGCTTTGACCCCCTCCTGCCACGTCGAATGCCCCCAGCCCTTACGCGAGGGATACTCCTCCTCCGTGTACATGCCGTCATAAAGCATCAGCGCGCAGCCGCGAAGCGCTTCTTTCAACGTAAGCGCGGCATGCGAAAGTCCGCAGTCATAAGATAATTTGCGATCCTCGTCGTAAGAAAATACGCAGCCCTCGGCCTTCGTTTCTTCGCGCGCTAAAATCGTATCTCGCAGAGCTACTACAGCAAAATCAGCATCAGAGCTTGTGGAATCATGTTCCCAGTCGCATACAAGACAGACAGAGCCGTTGTCGGTATCCACACGGATAATGGTCGCGTCATTGGGATGGTTCGCCGAAAAAAATTTCGCGGAAACACGTTCTGTCAAGCGAATGACCTGTCCGCAGTCCAACACAAGCGCGTGTTTTTCCGCGCGCAGGATGTAGCAGCTGGTCGCGCCGCCAAACCGCAAGAATTGGGAACCGGACACAGGGTGACTTATACTATACCCATATACTCGACTAGGGGCTTAGTTCTAGCCCCTCTCACACCATCTTGCGTGCCGTTCGGCAGACGGCGGTTCAATTCAAATAATAAAACGGCTTAGAAATCCTCGTTTTGCGAGGACTTCTTTGCTTATGAAGCGCAATCCTGCGTTCTTTATAGCCGCTTGATAGTAATCTGCAAATCCCGCAGAGTGTTTCGCCATCCATAGAGGTGCTCCTAATTTTCCCTTTCTTCCACTGTTTCCATATGACAATCCGCATTCTGTTCCGCAGATATCCATCTATCCGCTTGAGGTTTTCTTTCATGCTTCCCATTCGGAAGTAGTTGATCCATCCATGGATCACTTGATTTAATCTTTTGATTCGTTCGTCCATTGTCACGGACCAGCTTCGCTTTGTCAGCTGCTTCAGCTCCCTCTCGATTCTTTTGATGAAATCTTGATGGGGTCTTTCACCACAGACGAACGGCATGTTCGTCATACTAGAAAAAGCCGGATGCATAAACTAAGCTGTGCACCCGACTTTTTTGGTGTAGTTTTTACATTTGCAAATCTATTAGCAGACTACCTCTCATTTGCAGTTATGCACCGCAGATTATCCCTTGCTGCCTATTTTATTTGCTAACACTATTTAGATTCTTTTTTTGTAATTTTTCTCATTGCCATCGCAGCGCTTGCTGCAAGGAATGCGTAAAATACAAGATTCATCGGCAGGTTATCGCCGGTCTTCGGAACTTCATGCGGATTAGCTTGATCGTTCGCTCCTGTCTTTCCATCATCCGGATCTTCTGGTACTACAGGTTCAGTCGGATTGGTCGGAGCAACTGGTGTTACCGTGCCGCCGTTACCGTCATCGCCACCTGGGATTGTTCCACCACCAGCGTTTCCACCGGTATTGCCACCAGTATTTCCTCCGGTATTGCCGCCATCGCTAGGGTTATCTCCACCACCAGTTTGACAAACTGCATAAAAGATTGCATTCGCACTATCACTGACTGTCCAAGCGCCGTCTTCGTAAACTAAGGTGATGTTGCGGTCTGCAGGGTCTCCGGACGCCTGTGTATGCGTTCCGAAATCTTTGCTGAATTCTGCAATATAGGCTGCGGCTGTTACGTTAACATAGTAGCCGGTACTTGCGTTACCTTTTACTTTTTCGATTTCATAACCGCCTTCCAACGGACCGTAACTTTTATCCGGATGCGCGGTCGTTGTATTGCAGTGAACGATGATTCTTCCGAAAAGCAGTTCTTCTACTTGATTTTTCGTCGGACCGTCCGGAGTGATGATTGGCTCATCGCCGCCGGTTTCGCATTTTGCATAAATATGTGCCGGTGTCTTGATTGTCCATTTCACGCCATCATGTTCAAGTTCAACTGTTAATTTGGATTCAGTTGCATCTTTCGTGTGCGCTTCTGTAATATCTGTGCTGTACTTTTGGATATACTCCGTTTCATTTACATTTTGAAGCGTAACGGTGCACTTTCCATCTTGAACAGGGCTATATGCAAAATCTCCCTCATATCCATAGAGCTTATCCGCATGCATATCGTTTGTTGTACAATCTACACATATTGCATTACTATAAAGTAAAAATTCAATATCTTCCTTCTTAATTTCCGGTTCAGTGCTTGTTTCTTCGCATTCTACATAAAGGTGTGCCGGTTTTGCCACAGTCCATTTTCCATTTTTATAAGAAAGCTGTACCTCATAGTCCTGCTTTTGATCTTTTAGTCGATGCGTTCCGGCAACATCTGTATTATATTCTGCGATATACGGCTTAGCATCCCATATTGAAACAGTACATTCGTTTCCTTGAACTTCGCCTACAAGATAGGAGTCTTGCACGAGCTTATAAGTTTTATCCGGATGCGCGTCCTGCTTCGTACAATCAACGATAACTGCATCTTCTAATGCAATGATATCCTCATCGCTTGGAGCCGGAGTTTCTTTACAGACGACATCAAATGTTACCGGCACATTCGACTGTACCACCCAATTTGTACCGTCATGTTTAAGCGTAATCACCTTCCCAGATTCTTCATCTGTCTTCAGTTCGTGAGTTACCTTTTTCTCATCGTTATACTGCTTTACATATTCCGCTGCGTTGACCGTTACGTCTACCGTATACTCACCGGCTGTGTTCTTTGTAACAGTGCCAATGCTGTATGTATCATTCTCTAATGGATAAATCACAGAATCATGGCTTACTGCGGTATTGACGCAATCGATTTTTACTGCATTTGTAAGAAGTTTCTCTACGTCGCTATTTTTTGGTGCATCTGGCTGCCAAGTGGCTTCATAGGTAGCATCTTCGGTTACTGTATTGGCTACTTCAGGGTTCCAACCCGCGAACGTATACCCTTCTCTCGTCGGGGTACTACCTGTGAAAGTAGGTGTCGTATCGCCAACTTTCAAACCTGATGTAACCTGATCTTCAAAGACTGTTTCATCATCTACACCGTCTGTGTAAATGACTGTATAAGTGGTGGGGTTCTCCACAGTCTGCTTAATTGTGAAGTGTAAAGTACGCCCACCCCAGTTGTTGCGATCGTAGTAACCAATGGAAGAATTCAATCTGCTAAACTGATAGACCAAATCGATATCAAAAGTAGCGGTTCCGTTTGTCTTACCATCGGTTGTCACCATCGTCTGATAGCACTTGTACGTCCCCGGCCATCCCCATTGCTGAAGTGTGTCTGTTCCTACACCGCCTTCAATTTTTTTGAGGATATTATTTGGATCTTTAATGTTGTAAACGTAGTATTGATAGGTGGAAGGAATTACATGGTAGGTATTATAGCCGTTCTTCCAGCTAACGACCGGTAGCACCTTATGGGTCAACTGTGTCTTGCTTTCTGTTGCGTTACCATTGACATTGACTTCACCATAGTAGAGTCTAGGATTGCAAGTTGGTTCAGAATTAATCTTGCTAACCGTCACATTGCCGCTGACATCAATAATGCCGCCGTTTGCTGCAAACGCAGCCGTCGGCATCATAGCCATGACCACTAAAATTGCCATTAAAAGAACAAGTAGTTTTCTTTTCATTACTAAATTAACGCCCCTTTCATTAATTTTTTTCATGCATTTTTCATCTTCGCAAGTAGGAGAGGTTTGTTCGTTACCATGTAACGAACAAAGGGATATCCCTTTGCGTTTTTGATAAAATGTCTTTTTGCCCCTATATTTTATATTCTTTTCCCAGTTGCGTCAACCCATTTTCCAGTTTTTTTACCTGTATCTTTCTTCCAGTTGCTATTCACACTCCAAGAAAAAAACAGAGTCAAGGCTGACCCTGTCCGGTTTGCGTTGATACGTTCAACATCCGCCGGATGGCGGCAGGTATGAAAGCAGGCGGTGCTGATTATGCGTTGCTTGTTTTTACTTTTTGCAGCGGCAAGTTCTGAAATTTATCTCCGTAAATTGTAATAACAGGTTGAACACTGATAACAAAAAGACAAAAAAACAAATGCCGCGCTCTCATTTTTTCTTTGTTGCTATGCACACTGCATAATATTTTTCTTTGTTTTATCGAACAAGTTTTTTGCCGTTTCGCATGCGGAATTCTTGCGAAAAAAGAGGAATCATGTTATAATAATCACCGACCATCTTTACCTTTACGCCGCGGCGCTGCCGCGAGGTGAAAACTATGGATACATTTGGAGGCATTATAAACCATGAAACTCATGCATACACTGAAACAAGATACACTTTCGCTCTCCTTCGAGGTCTTCCCGCCGAAGCAGGACGCCGCGTTCGACAGCGTCAAAAAGGCAACCGAGGAAATCGCCAAGCTGCGTCCCGCCTTTATCAGCGTCACCTACGGCGCGGGCGGCGGCACCAGTAAATATACACTTGATATTGCAAAGAACATCAAGGACCAATATAATGTGCAGACCCTTGCGCATCTGACCTGCGTGTCCTCTACCAGAGAGACGGTACATCAGAAGATCAAAGAGATCAAAGCCGCCGGCATCGAGAACATCATGGCGCTGCGCGGTGACATCCCTGCCGATATGGATCTCTCACATCAGGAAACCTGGGCTTATCACCACGCCATCGACCTCATCCGCGAGCTTAAGGAAAGCGGCACGGACTTTTGCATCGGCGGCGCCTGCTATCCGGAGAAGCATCCTGAGAGCGCGAATCAGAAAGAGGACATTCGTTTCCTTAAGGAAAAGGTTGACGCCGGCTGTGAATTTCTGACCACGCAGATGTTCTTTGACAATAATCTTTTATACAATTTCCTGTACAAGATTCGCGAGGCCGGCATTACGGTGCCTGTGGTCGCGGGCATCATGCCGATCACAAATGCGAATCAAATCGACCGCGCGCTGAAGCTTTCCGGCTCTCACGTCCCGCAGCGGTTCAAGGCGCTTGTGGACAAGTTCGGCAGCGACCCTGCGGCCATGAAGCAGGCGGGCATTGCCTACGCGACCGATCAGATCATCGACCTGTTCGCGAACAACGTCACCAATGTACATGTTTACTCCATGAACAAGCCCGATGTCGCGCGGAAGATTCAGTCGAACCTGTCTGATATGCTCGGCAAGTAACTGCTTCGCATCCGCGAAAATCGCGCTCGATCATTAGACCGGACGTAAATGTAAAGGACATCACCAATGGAATCCATCATCCATACCAAAACTTTCGCGCAGCCGCCCGTCAACCGGCGCGAGATCCTGCGCTATATGCGTTGCGGTGACGAGTCAGAACACGCTTTCGACAAGCTGCTTGCGGACTGTCTTGCCGAACTGCTGCCGCAGCTTGTTTATAAGGTCTGCTGGCGTGCAGCAACGCTTCGAACAGCAGTACGAGAGAATCCAGCCAAAACGGCAGCCGCTTCCGCGCGCATCGCTGCCGGCAAAAATGCGCCGTCTGCATGTGATCTCATACAGGCGAACACGCAGCCGTCCGCCGAAACGCTGTTGGATCTAGGCTTTCTCCAAACCGACAGTCAGGGGCTCTGCCGTAATCTGCAGGGCTGCGACAAGGTGATCTTGTTCGCGGCCACAGTCGGTTTGGCGCCGGATCGTCTCATCGCGAAATACGGCCGGCTTTCCCCGACGAAGGCGCTGTGTATGCAGGCGATCGGCGCGGAACGCATCGAGAGTCTTTGTGACGCGTTTTGCGATGAACTTGCCGCGGACTATGCCGCAGAGGGCTATCAAACCCGTCCGCGCTTCAGCCCGGGCTACGGAGACTTTCCGCTCGACGCACAGAAGGCGTTCTTTCAGGCGTTGGACTGTCCCCGCAAAATCGGACTTTCGCTCAATGACAGTCTCTTGATGTCGCCGAGCAAATCTGTAACCGCGCTCATCGGACTTTTGCCGCGGACTTCTCAGATAAGCGGCACAGAGGCAAAAACGCATGCGAACTGTACGGCCTGCGGCAAAACGGACTGCCTGTTTCGGCAACCATGATGATGAATCGCTTCGCAGCAACCTTTGGAAACCGGTTCGCAAAACGGACTGCCCGTTTCGGCAGCCATGATGACCGCCTCTTATGACCGGAGGCGCGGAAACACGCATATATTCGCGGCAGCGCTGCTGATTGCTGCCGTGTTTCCATCTACAAACACGATAATCGGAGGGATCGCGTATGAATACCATGAATATCTTAGACTATATGCAGGAACATCTGCTTTATCTGGACGGCGGCATGGGTACGCTGCTGCAGGAAGCCGGACTCGTGCCCGGAGAATACCCGGAACGTTGGAATCTCGCGCATCCGGAAATCATTCAAAAAATTCAAAAATCGTATTTTGAGGCCGGAAGCCACGTCGTCGCGACAAACACCTTCGGCGCGAATGCGCTGAAGTTCACACACGAAGAACTTGCAGAGATCATCGCTGCCGCTGTTCAGAACGCCAAAATCGCCCGCGACAAAGCCGCTGCTCCGCAGCCAAAATATATCGCGCTGGATATCGGCCCCTGCGGCAAGTTGCTTAAGCCTTACGGTGATCTTGCCTTTGAGGACGCAGTCAGCCTATTCGCGGAGGTTGTGCGCCTCGGCGCGGCAAACGGAGTTGATCTCATCTATATCGAAACCATGAGTGACAGCTACGAGACCAAGGCTGCCCTGCTCGCCGCCAAAGAAAACTGCAAGCTTCCGGTTTTTGTCTCCAATGCTTACGGTGAGGACGGCAAGCTGATGACCGGCGCGTCTCCGGCAGCTATGGTCGCCATGGCGGAAGGCATGGGTGCGGATGCCATCGGCGCGAATTGTTCGTTGGAACCAAAGCAGATGCAAGACGTTGTCGCGGAGCTCTTAGCTAACGCTTCGATTCCGGTGCTGCTCAAGCCGAACGCCGGTCTGCCGCAGGAAACCGACGGGAAAGCGGTCTATGGGACACTGCCGGACGAATTCGCCGCCGATATGGCTGCCTATATCCGGCAAGGCGTGCGTATCGTGGGCGGATGCTGCGGCACGACACCGGCCTATATCCAAAAAATCGTTGCGCTTTCTCGTGCGCTTACCCCTGTCCCGCTGACGGACAAAGGGATCACCTGCGTGTCCTCCTACACCCACGCGATCAAGTTTGACAGGCAGCCGCTGCTGATCGGCGAGCGCATCAATCCGACCGGCAAAAAGCGCTTCAAGCAGGCACTCAAGGAGCATGATATCGACTATATCCTGCAGGAGGGCATCCGTCAGCAGGAATGCGGCGTGCATATCTTAGATGTCAATGTGGGTCTTCCGGAAATTGATGAGCCCGCCATGCTCAAGGAGACCGTAGAGGAACTGCAAGCGGTCATCGATCTGCCGCTGCAAATCGATACCTCTGACACGGCCGCGATGGAAGCCGCGCTTCGTACCTACAACGGGAAAGCGATGATCAACTCTGTAAACGGCAAGGAGGAATCCATGCGCGCAATCTTCCCGCTGGTCAAAAAATACGGTGGTTTGGTCGTCGCGCTGACACTCGACGACAGCGGAATCCCAAAGACTGCGGAAGGCCGCGTCGCAATCGCCGAAAAAATCCTCGCTTGTGCCGAAGCCTACGGCATCAGCAAAAAAGATATCATTTTTGACACTCTGGCCATGACCGTCAGCGCGGAACCGGACGCTGCCATGGAAACCCTCAAGGCGCTCCGCCTGATCAAAGAAAAGCTCCGCTGTCATACCTCTCTCGGTGTGTCAAATGTTTCGTTTGGTCTGCCGAAGCGGGACGCCATTAACGCGGCCTTCTATACCTGCGCGCTGGAGAATGGGCTCTCGGCGGCGATCATGAATCCTTACGCGCTGGATATGATGAAGTCCTATTACGCGTTTCGCGCCCTGCATCAGATGGACGAAAACTGCAGTGACTATATTGGCTTCGTATCCTCTCTGCCGGAAGCCGCGGCAGCGCAGACAGCGCCGTCTGCCGGAGGGAGCAGCTCCCCGGACTCCGCGCAGACCGGAAACCGCACAGGATCACAATCAGCAGTTACGCCTGCCGCTGCCGCCTCCGGCGCTTACGCTTCCGCTCTGCAGCGGGCGATTGCCAAGGGGCTCAAGGAACAGGCTGCAGAACTCACCGAGCAGATGCTTGCAGATACCGAGCCGCTGCAAATCATTCAAGATGAAATCATCCCTGCTCTTGATATCGTCGGGCAGGGATTCGAGGAGAAGCGTGTCTATCTGCCGCAGCTCTTGATGGCGGCCGAGGCAGCCAAGGCATCGTTTGAAAAAATCAAGGCGCGGATGTCTGACGAGCATACCGCGAGCAAATGCCCTGTCGTCATCGCGACCGTACATGGCGATATTCATGATATCGGTAAAAACATCGTGCGTCTGCTGCTCGAGAACTACGGGTTTGAAGTCATCGACCTCGGCAAGGATGTCGCGCCGCAGGAGATTTTAGATGCGGTTCTCCGCCATCACGCGCCGGCGGCCGGTTTGAGCGCGCTGATGACGACAACCGTTCCGGCCATGCAGGAAACGATCGCCCTGCTCAAGGAGCAGGCTCCTTGGTGCAAAGTCGTGGTAGGCGGCGCGGTCCTCAATCAGGAATATGCCGACCGCATCGGCGCGGACCGTTACGCACATGACGCCATGGAAACCATCCGCTATGCGGACAAGGTGGACGGCGCGCGGTAGTAGGTTCACGACATTCCTTTCGATTTTCTGTCAGACATAGCAAATGCGCAGTTTTTTCGCTGCGCTTTTTTCTTTCATAAAGTTGATATTGCTGCGCAAATAGCTTATACTCTATTTACAATCGTAATGAAAGGAGAAGCAGTCAAACAGTCTGATTGCAAAAAAAAATGGTAAAAGTAATTATAACAGCGCCGAAAGGCAAGATGAATTCGTTGATCTTAGAAGAAGCCGTAAAGTGTCCGGACATTGAAGTGGTCGGCACCATAGGCCCGAAAGGCAGAGATTACATCGGCACAGAGATCTGCGGCGTTAAGGTGTATGACGACCTGGACGCAGTGATCGACAAATGCGATCTGGTCGTGGATTTTTCCGGAGCAAACATCGCAATGGATGTGCTTGATGTTTGCCTTGCTCACAACAAAGCGCTCCTGGAGGGCAGCACCGGTTTCACATCGGAGATGAATCAAAAAATCGAGGACGCGAGCAAAAAGATCCCGCTCCTCAAGGCAGCGAACACATCCTTCATGGTCAATGTTTTGATGAAGATGCTGGAGTTCGCGGCGAAGAACCTGCACACGACCTGCGATATTGAAATCATGGATATCCACGACAGAGATAAGCTTGACGCACCCAGCGGAACCGCTCTCGAGATGGGAGAAGCGATGGCACAGGCTGCGGGAATTGATCTTTCTCAGATCCAATTTCACTCCGGACGCATGGGCGATTCTCCCAGCACGCACACCATATACTTCGGCGGCATAGATGAGCGGATCGAGATCAGGCACCAATCCTACACCGGAAGATGCTTCGCGATCGGCGCTTGCAGAGCTATTGAATTTATGGAAGGCAAGGGTCCGGGCATGTACACCATGGCCGACGTAGTGAAATAAACCGTCGAGGAAATGATCGAAACTTCCGTCGATAACGACGCGCAAAGAGGGATGCTCGCATGAACGGAAAATAACCGTTCACACGAGCAGCCCCTTGTTTTTTCGACATCTTCTGCCTGCGAACCGCCGCGGTCTAGAGTACCGTCTGCGGTTCGTCGTTTACATGGCTGAATTCCTCTTTGATGGCCGCCAGTTTTTCCGGTTGGGTCATCAGGTCAACGGCTGTCATGACCAGTCCTTTAACAAAATTCAGACCGTTGTCCATACCGTATTCAGACCCTGCGGCTGCTACCATCTCCGGTGTGTGCGCGCCGCCCATCGGGTTCGCGTTTTCACCGACCTTAAAAACGACCTGGATCGCCGGGGCCTCATAGCTGACATCCCCCAGATCTGAGGAACCTGGCACGTAAATGTTGCCCAGACGCAGAATCGGTTCGCTGACAAAGTTCTGGATGTTTTCGACCGCCAGATCGTTCAATGCGCGGTTGGTACAGGTATCTTTGAAGTTTTCCTCATTATACTCCATTTTGTAAGTACAGCCGGTTCCGAGCGCCGCGCCTGCCGCGCAGCTACGGACCCGTTCCGCGAGCTTCTTGACGTCCGCCACGCGATTGGCGCGGATATAGAAGCTGGCAGAGGTATAGTCCGGAATGATATTGGCGGCCTTGCCGCCGTCGGTGATGATGCCGTGGATACGGGCATCCGGTTTGGTCTCCTGCCTCATGGCGTTGATGAGATTGAAAAAATTGATCATCGCGTCCAACGCGTTGATTCCCTCATGCGGCGCGCTTGCGGCATGTGCCGGTTTGCCAAAAAACTCGATTTTGTAAGCGTCCATAGCGATGGTATTCATCGATTCAGCATTGGCGAACGCGGGATGTGCCATCATAACTGCGTCATAATCCTTAAATACTCCCATCGCGCTCATCGGTACCTTCGTACCGGCGGTTTCCTCTGCCGGCGTTCCGATCACATCAATCTCCGCGCCGTACTCGTCTGCGAATTCCCGGCAGGCAATCCCGCAGCCGACCGCAACCATCGCGATCAGATTGTGTCCGCAGCCGTGTCCTAACCCCGGCAGCGCATCGTATTCGGCGAGAAATGCGATCTTCGGTCCCTGTTTTTTGCCTTTATACACTGCCTTATAGGCGGTTTCCAAATTGCAGAAATCATCCTCAATTTGAAAGCCGTATTTCACGAGCAGTTCCTTCTGCCACGCGCAGGCTTTAAACTCCTGCAATCCCAGCTCCGGATTGTCATGAATATTTAATGCCAGTGTTTTTAACTCCGGTGCCAACGCATCGATGATTTTCGAAACTCTTTCCTGATCCTTCATTTTGAATCTTCCCCCTTATCCTACAGTTCTTCCTTGTTTTCCTCACCTGCAAGCTCCGCTTCAAAGATCTCGTCAGCAGCCTCCATGCTGTCGCTTTCCGGAAGAATGACCTCGATCTTTCCGGCCTTATACATTTTCTTGGTGATCAGATAGACCATGCCGATGCCGATGATCATCAGGAACCCTTCAAATGCTTCATAAAGATCCGAGATCAGCAGGTACAGGACAATAAAGAAAATAAACGGTACGATAGCTGCTTTCAGTCTTCCTTTAATGATGATGCCTCCGCCGACATCGTTGCCGATAAAGCCAAGCACCAGACAGCCAAACAGCGCCGGAAGCACATTGGAAGCCGCGATGCCAATCGCTTCGGAAGTCATGAATGATTCCAACGGCATCAGTAGGATAACGCCGAGCGCCAGAATTACCAGAGTGATCAGAGAAGAGACTGCGATCGCGATACCGACGACCACGTCTGCTTCTTTCGTTCCCTGTTTGAAGCCGGAAACCTTGATTGCGTTGATCGCGGATGGCAGTTTCAGGTTCAGAATGTTGCCGGTCAGGCAGGCAAGATAGTAGGAACTACCCATGATCGGCACTTCGCCGAACATCTCCGCGATTCCTGTCGGAACGAAGATGGCGATCAGACCAATGCCGGTTGCGATCACTGTGCCGAAATTTGGCATGATGTCGTAGACGATACAGGTGATCGTTGGTACGCCCACGAACAAGATCAGCGAAATGATGGTCAAAATGATGCCTTTCCGGTGCATTTCTTCAAAATACGGTTCTACGTATGGCTTTGTCTTCTTTTCTTTTTTCATTTTCGTCTCCTCCTATCCCAACAAATTCGTATAAACGATCGACATACCCATCGCGCCAATCAGACAGATGGCAAGTATGAAATCGTTCATCCACTTTGCACCGGTCTTCTTTGCCAGCATGGACACCACAACTGCGATCAGTGCGCTAGTGACAAAGGTCAGCAGTCCAACCAATCCGCCGAATATCATCGGCACGATCAGTACGACCAGCAAAGCTGTCATAAAAGTCGTTTGGGAAAGTGCGCCCCACTTCTTGTCGCCGCTTCCGACGCGCATGGTTCCCAGGTGCATCGGCTTGCAGACAAAGATGTTTGCCAGAACGGTGGAGGTGATCGGTACGCACATCACCCACATGATCAGTCCGAACGCGTCGGCGTCCGCATTGGCAAGGTCGAGTTTTAAAGCGCTGAGCGCCATATTGGAGGCCATCAGTTCATAGGATACCGATCCGATCACAGACAGGCGGAACCACGCATACGGGATACCGATGACGATGACCAGCGTTACCAGGCCGATTGCGATCGCGATAGACGGCACAATGGAAAAAATAGCGGTAGATTTGATAATTTCGTTGACTTTCTGCTTGGAGATTCCCATTTCCTTTGCCTTTCGCATACAGAGAAGCAAATAATACACACAGATTGCTGCGATGATCAATAAGGATACAATAACCAGCACATAGAGCAAACTGCTTTCGGACACTTCTTGATAACTCATATTTCTTCATCCTTTCTTTCCGCTCCGGCAGGTTCTGTATCGGAGCGATAATGGTTTCTTTACTTTATTTTAATCCTTGCACTTGGTATAAGGTCAAGAAAAAACTCTGCGAAAAGGCAGAGTTCGTTCATAATTTTATTTTTTCCTATTCTTCCTGCTTTTTAACAGGAGCCCAGATTTCAACATATTCGGTGCTTTCTCTGTCGCAGTAGCAGTTGGCGATCGTGCGTGCCAGCACGTTTCCGCAGATCTCATAACGCTCTTCGCGCAGGAAATCAAAGATCTCTTCCACCCGGTCGTAATCTTTGTTGGTCGCGATGCGCACGACCGTATAAAGTGCAGTACACGGGGCGATGACCCGAAAGGTTTCAAAGTCAAAATCCGGTGCGGCACTGAGGTTTTTCTCGTCGATCAGAGAAAGTTTGTAGTCGCCGTTCATGCGGTTTTCCCGATTGGTGAAAAAGGCCCCGATCTTTTCTTTCTCCATGCAGGCTTTTGCTTCTTCCGCCGCAGTCTCCACCGTCAAAAACGGGATCAGATTGGAATCCAACCTGCGAAAGCTCTCCATCGCCTCGTCCATATTCGTGGTGATCTCTCGGATGACAAAAGGCGGAGCATCGACAATTTCGATCTTGGCCGTCTGTTCTTCCTCTCGGTTTTTTTCGTATGCCAGCACTTGCTCGAGTTTCTCATGATAATCCGCTAAATAACCGATCAAATGCTGCAGTTCCCGAACTTCTTCCTCCAGCCGCCGCTGCTGCTCGGCTGCCATTTCGGCGACCTGTTCCAGCGGCTCTTCGTTCATGATGCACCGGATCTCCTCCAGTGAAAAGTGCATTTTTTTCAAACGGCAGATATAGTCCATCGTGACCACATCTTCCCGTGTATAGGTCCGATAGCCGTTGACTTCATTCTTATCCGACGGCAGCAGACCCTTTTTATCGTAAAGCCGCACAGCCTGTGCCGATATTCCGTAATAGTCCGCAAGTTCTTTTACATAGTAGTCTTTTACCTGATATTTCATCTTCCTGATTCTTTCTGCGTGATCCTGCTACATCTGCGGTTCGTCGCCTACGTGGCTGAATTCCTCTTTGATCGCCGCGACCAGCTCCGGCTTTTTCATCAGTTCAATAGCCGTCATCACCAGTCCTTTGACAAAGTTCAGTCCATTGTTCATACCGTATTCAGATCCCGCCGCTGCTGTCATCTCCGGTGTATGTGCGCCGCCCATCGGATTCGGATAATCCCCGATTTTGAACTGCATCTGTACCGCCGGTGCCTCATAGCTGACATCTCCTATATCAGAAGATCCTGGGATATAGGTATCACCCAGTCGGATCAGCGGTGTATCGGTAAACGAATCGAGGAAGTCCGCTGCCAAATCATTGAGTACGTGATTTCTCACGGTATCCTTAAAGTTTTCTTCGTTATATTCCATCCGGTAGGTACAGCCGGTCGCCAGCGCCGCGCCGGCCGCGCAGTTACGCACACGTTCCGCCAACTGCTTTACGTCCGCCACGTGATTGGAGCGGATGTAAAAACTTGCGGCGGTATAGTCCGGAATGATATTCGCCGCCTTGCCGCCGTCGGTGATGACGCCGTGGATACGAGCATCCGGTTTGGTCTCCTGCCTCATGGCGTTGATGAGATTGAAAAAATTGATCATCGCGTCCAACGCGTTGATTCCCTCATGCGGCGCGCTTGCGGCATGTGCCGGTTTGCCAAAAAACTCGATTTTGTAAGCGTCCATAGCGATGGTATTCATCGATTCAGCATTGGCGAACGCGGGATGTGCCATCATAACTGCGTCATAATCCTTAAATACTCCCATCGCGCTCATCGGTACCTTCGTACCGGCGGTTTCCTCTGCCGGCGTTCCGATCACATCAATCTCCGCGCCGTACTCGTCTGCGAATTCCCGGCAGGCAATCCCGCAGCCGACCGCAACCATCGCGATCAGATTGTGTCCGCAGCCGTGTCCTAACCCCGGCAGCGCATCGTATTCGGCGAGAAATGCGATCTTCGGTCCCTGTTTTTTGCCTTTATACACTGCCTTATAGGCGGTTTCCAAATTGCAGAAATCATCCTCAATTTGAAAGCCGTATTTCACGAGCAGTTCCTTCTGCCACGCGCAGGCTTTAAACTCCTGCAATCCCAGCTCCGGATTATCGTGAATATTTAATGCCAGTGTTTTTAATTCCGGTGCCAACGCATCTACAATCTGAATCACTCTTTCCCGCTCTGTCATCCTGTGTTCCTCCTCATCTTTGCTTCTCATCTCTGTTCTCTCAAAACTGCAGTTCATTCTGTCGTTGTTCCCATTACTTTCTTTTGTACGGTCAAAATGACTTCCACTCGGCTGGCGGCATCCATTTTGCTGAGCAGATTGTGGATATGTGCTTTGACGGTCGCCTCACTGATATTCAGATCCCCTGCGATCTGGGAATTGCTTTTACCCAAATAAAGCTCACGCAGAATGTCTTCCTCCCGTAAGGTGAGTCCATACTTTTTTTTAATCTCATCGTATGCGGACTCAAAATCAAACACTGGTTGTTTTGGGTCTTCTGCTTGCGGTAATTTTCTCTGTGTATTCAATTCATATAAAAGGTATAAGAACGTCGATACCGCGATCCCAATCCAAGTGAAGATATAGAGGTTATTCGCGATAATGTCCGGTCCAAGTGTCACAACATCTATGCTGTAAGAAAGTGCGTTCAGGAGCGCGACCAAGACAGCGTAGAGCACCGCGATCCTGCTGCGGCTCGTCTTTTGCACCAGAGCGATCAGACACGCTACTGCCCCAAGCAGACAGAGTGCGATCACGATATTGTCAAAGATTTCAATGACTTCCCAGTAATGTTCCGGCGCTATAAACGTGGAAATCACCCATGCGGTCCCGTAGATAAATAAGAAGTAACGGTTCACCTTATCAAACAGATCTCCGATCCGATTTTGGCAAATGCAACAGAGAATCGCCAAACATGCCGATACTTTGAGGAAGCAGAGCAGCTCCCATCCAAACTGATAAGCCAGTTCATCCAAATGCAGGTCTGCTATTTCATAATCATAACAAAGCACGACATTGAACAGGGCTACAAGGACAAGTATGATCAAAAAGACCTTAAGTCTTTGAAAAAGCATCCCCATCCCTTTTAAACTTTGTGTACGTGCAAAAAGCAGGA
The DNA here is from genome assembly GCA_900551415.1 of uncultured Eubacteriales bacterium. Classification (GTDB taxonomy): domain Bacteria; phylum Bacillota; class Clostridia; order Peptostreptococcales; family Anaerovoracaceae; genus CAG-238. The sequence continues at coordinate 4,303 of URWB01000032.1, read as the reverse complement.
CCAGCGGAACGACTGCAAGAGATATCATCAAAATATTCATAAAAAAAACAATATGCTGCATTTTTTCACCTCTATCTTTATCTTAGCACAACTCCCAAGACCCCGCAACCGCGTTTTTTCTTTCTCCCAATCAAAATGCCGGATCAATGTCCGGCATTTTGACCTTTATTTTATTTAACTTTATATAAGAAGGACTTTTATCGTCCGACCTATCGTTTTAGACTTGCTTTTGTGCGAGGTGCAATCGGCTTAAGCCTCCATCGCCGCTAATGCTACAGCTTTTTCTTCTTCTCTTACCTTCAAAAGATGTTGGTATTCTTCTTCTGTCATCTTCGTCATGGTGATACCGGTGTATCCGAAGAAAATGGAAACGACCGGATTCAGCCAATTCAAGATCGCGTACGGAATATAGGAAGAGTCGATGCCGAGGAATTTTCTCATGGTTGCGCCGCAGGTGTTCCAAGGGAAGAAGTTTGATGTGATCGTTCCGCAGTCTTCCAGACATCTGGAAAGATTCTCCGGACGAAGACGCATATCTTCAAATTTTTCCTTAAACATTCTGCCCGGAAGTACCAGCGATAAGTATTGGTCGCAGCAGATTGCATTGGTGATCAGGGACATTAATTCTGTAGCCAGAACCAATCCGCCTCTGCCCTTCGCAATAGTCAGAATCTTTTCCGCAAACTGTGCCATCATGCCGGTTACATCTAGAATACCGCCGAAACACATTGCCGCAAGAATGATCGCAATCGTATCGAACATACCGATAAGTCCGCTTGCGGATAACAGTGAGGATAATTTCTGAATGATCAGAGATGCATCATCCGGCACATTTCCAAGTGAGATACCGTAGTCTAGGATATTGAAGATGTTGTGCGTCATCGGATCGCCCATTGCTTTTTCGATGAATGCACTGTTCATAAAGAAGAACGGAATACCCATAAGAGCCGCAACAACCAACGCCGGGATTGCCGGAAGTTTTAAGGCTACTGCCACGATAACGAACAGCGGCGGAAGAAGCGTCAGCGGATTAACAATGGACGCTTCTTTGATGAATCCAAGGATCATGTCCATCGTGCTCAGATCCGCCTCATTGTTGGAAGCGAACATAAAGCCCATGATTGCGTATGCGATCAACGCGATGATCAAAGATGTGCCTGTCGTGTAGATCATGTGCTTGATGTGTTTGAACAGAGATGCGCCTGCCATTGCCGGAGCAAGGTTGGTCGTATCGGACAACGGGGACATCTTGTCGCCGAAGTACGCACCGGATACGATCGCACCTGCCGTCATAGCCGGTGGGAATCCCAATGCTGCACCGACACCCATCAGCGCTACACCCATGGAGCCTGCAGTGGACCAGGAAGAACCGGTCGCAAGGGATACGATGCTGCACAGCAGACAAGCGGTAACTAAGAAAATTTTAGGGTTGATGATCTTAATCCCATAGTACATCATGGTTGGGATTGTACCTGCTGCCATCCAGGACGCGATGATCGCACCCAATACAGCAAGAATCAGACAAGCCTGCATAGATCTTTGGATTGCTGCGATCATTCCTTGCTCCAAATATGCCCATTTCCATCCATTGGAACAAGCAATGAAGCCTGCGAATAAAGCAGAAATCATCAGTGCAATATGTGGTTTTTCGCCCGCGTCCTTTACAATGGACCAGTACAGGGTCGCGACCATGACAAGCATGACTAGAATGCATTGCCAAAACGGAATCTTTTTACCCATAATAAAGACCTCCTAATTAAATCTTCGCGGGAACATTTTTTCATGTGATCTTCCCGCATAAATAAAAGAAAAAAAGTTCAGCACGCACCATGCGGAAGAATCTGCTGCCGATGAGGTATCCCTGCCTCTCATCGTTTTCGATTTCTTTCTTGTGCCTGCGTAGATTATCTTACAAAATCCCGCTTTGCAATTCCATTACCCATAGGTTTAGTTTTTAACAAATTCTACATATTATTTTAGTCTAAACCGAAAGGTTTAGATGCAGAAAACCGCTGTTTGCAAGCTTTTTGGCGGCCATGAAGCACTTTTTCACTGCAGAAAAAAATGGCTCCGATTGGAGCCATTTTTCATACAAACGAAAGTTTCGTTATTTCGTGGTTGCGTCATACAGTGCTTCCGCGTTGTCCCATTCCTTGATGATTTCCGGGATTACCTTGTACAGGTCGCCTACGATCGCGTAGTCTGCGATTTCCATGATCGGAGCGTCAGCATCCTTGTTGATCGCTACGATGCAATCGGAGTTCTGCATACCTGCCAGGTGCTGGATAGCGCCGGAGATACCGCATGCGAAGTAGATCTTCGGCTTAACAGTGGTACCTGTCTGACCTACCTGGTGGGAGTGATCGATCCAGCCAGCATCAACTGCCGCTCTGGAGGAGCCTACTACGCCGCCAACCTTGTCAGCGAACTGCTTGATCAGTTCAAAACCGGAAGCATCGCCAAGTCCACGTCCGCCGGAGCAGATGATGTCAGCGTCTGTTAAGGATACCATTTCCTTCGCGGATTTTACGATGTCCTTAATGTCGATTCTGATGTCAGCAGCTGTGATAGCCGGTTTTACGTTGATGATCTCGCCGGTTGCGCCTGCCTGTCTTTCCTGCTTCTGCATGACCCCAGGTCTTACCGTAGACATCTGCGGTCTGGTCTTCGGACAGATGATGGTAGCCATCAGGTTACCGCCGAATGCCGGACGTGTCTGCTTGATGCCTGTGGACGGGTCGTTCGGGTCTAATGTGGAAGTATCCAGTGTGGTGTTCGCTTTCGCGAATTCGATGTACTTGGAAACCTTTACGTCAAGGTGTGTACAGTCAGCGGTCAGACCGGTGTTGCATCTTGCTGCAATACGCGGTGCGAAGTCACGACCGATGTGCGTTGCGCCGTAAAGAACGATCTCCGGCTTATACTCATCGATCAGCTGTTTCATAACCTTGGTGTAAGCGTCTGTGGTGTAGTTTTTCAGCAGCGGATCCTGCACCAGGTAAACCTTTTCAGCACCATACTCGAAGCATTCCTGTGCCAGATTGTCGATGCCGTCACCGATCAGAACTGCACAGATCTGTGTATCCTCGCTGATATCCTTTGCCAGCTTCTTACCTTCGCCGAGAAGCTCTAATGCGACGTTCTGGATCTTGCCCTGTCTCTGTTCTGCAAATACCCAGATGTGCTTGTAAGCGGAAAGGTCAACCTTTTCTGCTTCCGGCGCAGCTTCGATTGCGTCAAACTTACACTTTGCGATACAAGCGTTACAGTTTGTACATTTGCCTTCGTCTACGATCGCGAGTCTGTTTTCGATCTTCAGCGCGTCGAACGGGCAGGCTTTTGCGCAAAGGGTGCAGCCTTTACATTTATCTTTAATAATCTTAATTGCCATTTTGTCTTCCTCCTCCTTAATTAGATGATGTGCTTACCTTTCAGCTGTACTAAGAGATTCTTAGCCTGTTCGTTTTCAGTATCGCCTGCAACAACCTGACCCGGAGCCTTCGGAGCCGGTGTGAAAGATCTGAATACGTTTGTCGGGGAAGCTTCCAGACCAACCTTGTTCAGGTCTACTTCGATATCTTTTGCGTTCCAGATCTTGACGTCCTTTTCGCCGAAGATACCCTTCATGTTCATGTATCTAGGATCGTTGAGCTCCTTGATCGCAGTCAGCATGCAAGGCGTCTTGATGCCGATCAGTTCATAACCGTCTTCGAGCTGTCTCTTTACTGTGATATCATGCAGATTGTCATCAATGTGGAATTCTTCCACATAGGTAACCTGAGGAAGATCTAACTTTTCTGCGATCTGCGGACCTACCTGCGCGGTATCGCCGTCGATCGCCTGACGACCTGCGAAAATCAGATCTGCAGGACCGTTTTCCTTTTCCCATTTCTTGATCGCAGCTTCCAGTGTATTGGAAGTAGCCCATGTATCGGAACCGCCGACTGCTCTGTCGGATACCAGGATACCTTCGTCAGCACCCTTTGCGATACATTCGAACAGAAGGTCTGTAGCCTGCGGAGGTCCCATGGAGATGACAGTAACAGTGACGTCATCATATTTATCCTTAATCTTTAATGCTTCTTCAAGCGCGTTGTTATCATCGTGGTTCAGGATCGATGGAACACCATCTCTGATCAATGTACCTGTTTTAGGGTTGATCTTGATAACGTTTGTATCAGGAACCTGCTTTGCGCATACGATAATCTTAAATGCCATTTCTTTCTCCTCCTACCTTATTTCTTGAATGTCTTGCCAGCGATTACCATTCTCTGAACTTCGGAAGTACCTTCGTAGATTTCAG
>URWB01000031.1 GCA_900551415.1 uncultured Eubacteriales bacterium | reverse complement strand
GGAATGACCGGCAGAGCCATAAAGGACAGAGTGATAAATGGCGCCATAGCATCCGGCACACCCATCTCGTGTGCCTTGCGGATCATTCGTTCCAGTTTTCTATGACTGTACTGAAAACCTGCATCACTCATCAGTCCCATTACCGGAAGTTCCAGTGTATCATATACATGATGATCTGCAACCAGTGTATAACCGCCCTGCGTACGGATCAGTTCCTGTACCGCAAGTGCCATATCCTGATCATTGTCACCTATCACAATAATGTTGTGAGAATCATGTGAAACACTGGACGCAATCGCTCCGCCGCGGATTCCAAAGCCACTTACAATACCCACTCCCGTTTTACCGGTTGCTTTGTGACGCTCGATCACCGCAATTTTCTGATAATCCTCATCTGCCCAGAACACACCCGGTCCGTCAAATAGCTGTACTCTTTTACGGACAGTTGTAATCTCACCTTCCTGCATTTCAATTACATAAAAACTTCCGTCTGGTGATTCCAGTGTCAGATCATCTACTGTAAAGTTTCCGACATGAACTGTATTTTTTAATTCGGCCGGACATTCTCTTACCGTAATCTCGCTGTCCTGATCGATTCTCTGTCCGTTATAATAGACATCATGAATTGTCATATTTTCAATATCATCCAGAACCAGAAGATCCGCCTGATATCCTGTTGCAACTGCACCAAGCCTTCTGAGTCCATAGCATTTCGCAGAATTGATCGTGGCCATGCAAATAGCATCGATCGGATCCATGCCGAGCTTTATTGCCTTACGTACATTATGATCGATATGTCCTTCTTTTTCAATATCTTCGATATGTTTATCATCGGTACAGAAGCAGAAGCCTTCTCCGTTCATCTGATGCCTGACAATGCCGGATACAATTGCCTCGAGGTTTCTTGCCGCACTGCCTTCACGGATATGTACCGTCATTCCACAGCGCCGCTCCTGCATTGCATAGTCAAAATCCGAACACTCATGATCTGTCGTGATTCCAGCCATCACATAAGCCTGCAAATCCGCTTCAGCCAGAAACGGTGCATGCCCGTCTCTCACTCTTTCTCTGAACAGATCCAGTTTGCTGTGCATGGCTTCATCAGCATTCACTACAGATATATAGTCCATTACTTCTCCCAGACCCAGTATCCTTCTGTTGCTAAGATACGGTACCATATCCTGTGCAGTAATGGTACATCCATTGTCGTCAATTGCAGTTGCCGGTACACACGACGGCATCATCACAAATACATTTGCCTCTACATCTTCTGTCTGATCCAGGATATAATCAATGCCCTTTAAACCGGACACATTTGCAGATTCATGCGGATCCACAATAAACGTCGTTGTCCCATGGCGGGCAGCCACTGTTACAAGCTCTGCCGGTGTCACAAGGGTTGATTCCAGATGCAGATGACTGTCGATCAGTCCCGGCAGGACACACTTGCCGTCCAAATCCGTAACGATTGTGTTCTTGCCGATATAAGCCTGTACTCCTTCGTCATCTCCGACATAAACCAGTTTGTCTCCGACAACGGCAATTGCAGAAGCGACACTAAATTCATCGTCAACTGTGTAAATCGTTCCATTTAGCCATACACTATCCGCTTTGCCGTCATCTGCATCTTTGCATGACGCAAAACTCATCGCCATAATCAATATCATCAGGATGGCGAATAATCCTTTTACTTTAGCTATCATACTACGACCTCCCTCCTGTACAGTTAGAGAAACAATCTTTGACAATATTATAACATATTAGATTTTGAAGGAGTTGAGTTGTTTGTCACACATTTTATCCTTTCATCCCAACGCTTGAGTTACTGTTGAGTTCCCGCAAAAAATACTTGACAGCGCGGGCATTTTGAGGTATAGTTACTAAGTAACGAAGAAGAAGTTATCCGCTTCTCACCTCTGCGGCCACGTCGCCGACATGGGTTGATATGTTGAAATTCACGCGTTTCGCGTGTGCTAAAGCGGATACTTTCTGTATCCGCTTTTATTGTTTCAAAGGCAGGCGTATATCTTTGAGACAGCTGAATTTTTAGGAGGTACGACCATTAGTAAGGAAAATCTGATCAACGAAGAAATTCGTGAAAAAGAAGTAAGAGTCATCGATACGGACGGGACAATGCTGGGTGTTATGCCGACGCAGCAGGCGCTGGATCTGGCAACGGAGAAGAAGCTGGACTTAGTCAACATTTCACCGAACGCGAAACCGCCGGTCTGCAAAATTCTCGATTACGGGAAATATCGCTATGAGCTTCAAAAAAAAGAAAAAGAAGCCAGAAAGAAACAAAAGACGACTCAGGTGAAAGAGATCAGACTGAGCACTTTCATTGAGGGACACGATATTCAGGTGAAAGCTAACACCGCGGCCAAATTCCTCAGGGACGGCGACAAGGTGAAGGTCAGCCTGCGCTTCAGAGGCAGAGAAAGAGACTACGTGGCGAAGGGCATGGACGTCATGCAGACATTCGCGCAATGCGTTTCCGAAGTTGGCGTCATCGAAAAGAAACCGCTGTTTGAAGGCAGAAGCTTGACGATGGTGCTCGGCCCAAAGGCGGAGAAATAGCCACTAAAAAAGTTACAAATTTCCATTAGAATTAATCATAGGAGGAAAAATCATCATGGCAAAGAATAAGATGAAATCCCATAGAGGAGCATGCAAAAGACTGAAATTAACAGGATCCGGCAAGATTAAGAGAAATAAGGCATATAAGAGCCATATTCTTACGAAGAAATCCGCTAAGAGAAAAAGAGGCCTGAGAAAAGCAACAGTTTTAACCAGTGCCGACTTAAAGAGAATGCTCAGATCCATGGCAAAATAACGGAAAATATTAGGAGGTAAGAAAAATGGCAAGAGTAAAGAAAGGCGTAAACGCGCATAAGAGACATAAAAAAATCTTAAAATTAGCGAAGGGCTTCTACGGTGCGAAGAGCAAAGTATTCAGAGCCGCGAATCCGGCAGTGATGAGATCCTTAAGATCCGCGTATGTCGGCAGAAAGTTAAAGAAGAGACAGTACAGACAGATGTGGATCGCGAGAATCAACGCGGCTGCGAGAATGAACGATATCAGCTACAGCAGACTGATGGACGGTCTCAAAAAGTCCGGTATCGAAATCAACAGAAAGATGCTTTCCGAAATGGCAATCTACGACGCGCCGGCATTCGCAGCACTCTGCGAAACCGCGAAGAAGGCAGCAAAATAAACAGCCTGCAGACAAAGCGAAAATAAGAACGAAAATATAAGGACGGGGCGCTCCCGTCCTTTTTGCGTACAGATTTTCGCATGGCGATTTTGCGCAGCAAAAACTCTTTCTCAAAGTTTTGTTTTGTGGTAAAATAAAAAATGAAGGCGCGCAGTTCGCGCGCGAAGGAGGTTTGCAATGGCTTATACGGATGAACTATTTCGTGTGGTAGATGAATATTTTATGGAAATCATCATGCCCTATGGCAGAACCAATGCGGAGGCGGGAGAATATTTAAAAAAATTCAAACCGTTCCAAAAGAAAAACTATGACAGTTATCTGCAGCGTTTTGAAAAGCATAAGGAGGAAGCCGAAGCTTTGACGATGGCAAACATCGCGATGCCGGAGGAAGACACGCTGGCACAGGAACTCAAGGAAAAGTTTGCGCAGAGCCAAAAAACTTTCGTAACCCTCTGCGAACGGAACGTCAAATTCTATGACCTGCAGAATCGGCGGGCGCAGCGTAAACGTGTGACGAGTGAGGAACTGAAAGAAATCTTTGTTGCGCTGCAGGCAATCCTCAACTCCGCGATGCGTGACGTGACGCTGCTGGAGGACGCTTACAAGGAGCTGAAGGCCAGCCTTGATCCGGAATACGCCAAGGAATACGCCGCGCAGAAGGCGGAGCTTGCCGAAAAGCGAGCCAGGCAAGAAGCGGAGATGGCGGAACGCGAGGCAAAGCAGGCAAACCGCAAAGAAAGCAGAACTGCAAAAAAAGCTGAGAAAAATCCGGAAACAAAAGCTTTTGAGCAGTGTTCGGACGAGGATTACGCGGATATTGAGGATATCGACTAGGAATTGAGAGGACGTACATGACAGAAATTGTTTTATTATATATTTTAACGGGCATTACAGCAGCAGGACTGATTTTGTCGATCCTGCTGCTGCAAAAATACGGCGCCGCGCGCGCGGAAATCGCAGCACTCAAGACAGAGCAGCAAAGGCTGGCGGCACTGCAGACCGAGGAAACCCGCCGATCTTCCCAGGAGACAGCGCAGATGCTGCAAGCCATGCAGACCGGTATACAGACAAATCTGCAGACGGGCATGCAGGCTTTCGGCGAAATGATCTCGAGTAATCAGAAGGACAGCGCGGAGAACCTCGACAAGAGACTGGCTGACTTGAACACGCGTTTCAGCCACATGGCAGTCGAAAATGAACAGAAACTGGAAAATATTCGTATCGCCATGGAGAAAAAGATCGGGCAGCTCAACGAGGACAATCAAAAGCAGCTTGAAGAAATGCGCCGGACCGTTGACGAAAAACTGCAAAAGACGCTGGAGGAACGCATCAGTAAGTCCTTTCAGCTGGTCAGCGAGCGGCTGGAACAGGTCTACAAAGGGCTCGGAGAAATGCAGAATTTGGCTGCCGGCGTGGGCGATCTCAAAAAGGTGCTTTCCAATGTCAAAACCCGCGGCATCCTCGGCGAAGTGCAGCTGGGCGCGATTTTAGAACAGATTTTGACGCCGGAGCAGTACGAGGAAAACGTCAGAACCAAATCGACCGGGAGCGAACGTGTCGAATTCGCGGTCAAACTGCCGGGTGATGACGAGGGAACGGTCTGGCTGCCGATCGACGCCAAATTTCCGGGAGATGCCTACGCGAAGCTGGTGGATGCTTATGAGCTTGGGGATCCGAACGCGGTAGAAGAAGCCGCCAAAAATCTGGAGCGCATCATCAAATCCGAAGCGAAGGATATTCACGATAAATATATCGAACCGCCGTATACGACGGATTTTGGCATCATGTTCCTGCCGTTTGAGGGGCTGTATGCGGAGGTTGTGCGCAGAGGCCTTTTGGAGACGCTGCAGCGGGACTATAAGGTTAATATCGCAGGGCCGACGACGATGGCGGCGCTGCTCAACAGTCTGCAGATGGGCTTCCGCACGTTGGCGATCCAAAAACGCTCCGGTGAGGTTTGGAATGTACTCGGCGCGGTCAAGACGGAGTTCGACAAGTTCGGCGGCGTTTTGGAAAGCGCGCAGAACCGCATCAACCAAGCTAACGCGGAGCTGGATAAGCTGATCGGTGTAAGAACCAGAAGCATTGTGCGCAAGCTGAAGGGCGTGACCGCTCTGACGCAGGAGGAAAGCAGACAGCTTCTGGATATGCCGGACCTATCCGAGCCGGAGGCGTGAAGGAGATAAGCGAAAGCGTGCGCAGAGACCATTTGAAATCGGAAAGAAAAGAAACGTATGAAAATATTTGCGATCGGTGATCTGCATTTAGCCCTGGATCCGCGCTTGGAAAAGCCGATGGATATCTTTGGGGAGGGCTGGATCGGTCACACAGAAAGACTGTATCAGAATTGGAACGAAACGGTCGGCAAGGATGATGTTGTCATCCTGTGCGGTGATATTTCGTGGGCGCTGAAGCCGGATGAGGCTTTGGCTGATCTAGCATGGATTCACGCGCTGCCGGGCAGGAAACTTTTTTTTAAGGGTAACCATGATTTGTGGTGGACTTCGGTTAACAAACTCAACAGGCTGTATGAGGACGGCACGATGCGCTTCCTGCAGTGCGACGCGCAGATCTTAGAAATCCCCACAGAAGGTGTTTACGCATGCCAAACGGAACCTTGCGCGCAGTCCGGTCCGGATCACGCAGACAGGCAGAGCATTACGGAGCGCGGCATCGAAAGTCAGGGGCGGCGCGCGGTGAAGCGTCTCGCCATCTGCGGCAGTCGGGGATGGATCTGTCCGGGAACGGATGGATTCACCGCGCATGACCGCAAGATTTACGACAGAGAGGTACTGCGGCTCAAGATGTCCCTGGACGACGCGAAACGGCAGGGCGCGGACGAAATCCTCGCGGTGCTTCATTTTCCGCCGACGAACGACATGCATCAGAATTCAGAGTTCACAAAGCTTTTGGAAAGCTACGGCGTGAAAAAATGTATTTATGGACATCTCCACGGCAAGGATAATTTTAGACGCGGCTTGCAGGGCGTCAAAAACGGCGTGGAGTACAGTTTAGTTTCTTTAGATTACCTGCAGGCAAAACCAAAGGAGGTATACAAGTGAGCGGAAAAGTAATTTTGATCGTAACAGACAGTCTGGGCGTCGGCGCGATGCCTGACGCGGCGCAATACGGCGACGCGGGCGCGGACACGTTCGGACATATTTGGAGGCACTGCGGCGGATTGGAGATCCCGAATCTCTTGCGTCTGGGCTGGGGCAATATTGACGGAACCTCTTTTACTGATCTTGCGGTCGCTGCGCCGGAAGGTTGCTTCGGCAAGGCTGCGGAGCTTTCCCGCGGAAAAGATACGACCACAGGACATTGGGAGATCGCGGGACTGCGTACAGAAGTGCCGTTCAAGACTTATCCAAACGGCTTTCCGCAGGAATTTATGGACGCTTATCAAAAAGCGATCGGCATCGAATGTCTCGGCAATTATCCGGCATCCGGCACGGAGATTATTGAGGTGCTCGGCGACGAGCATGAAGCGACCGGCAAACCGATCGTCTATACCTCGGCAGACAGTGTATTCCAAATCGCGGTAAATGTGGATAAATTCGGTCTGGATACGCTGTACCACTACTGTGAGGTGGCGCGTAAGATGCTGGTAGGCGACTGGGCCTGCGGCAGAGTTATCGCGCGTCCGTATATCATCAACGCGGAGGGCAAGCGCGAACGGACTTCGGACCGTAAGGATTACTCGGTCACGCCGCCGGGAGATACCATTTTGGATATGATCAAAAATGCGGGAAAGATGGTCTATGCAATCGGCAAGATCCATGATATCTTTAACGGAAAAGGTGTTGTGAAATCTGTACACACTACGAGCAATATGGACGGCATCGATAAGACGATCGAGGCGATGCGGGAGGATTTTGAAGGCTTGATTTTTACGAATCTGGTCGATTTTGATGCCAAGTATGGGCATCGCAGAGACCCAGAGGGGTATGCAAGGTGTATTGAGGAATTTGATGCAAGGCTGCCGGAGATCATGAAAGAGATGGTCAATGATGATGTGCTGATGATCTGCGCGGACCACGGCAATGACCCGACTGCGCCGGGGACGGATCACACCAGAGAATATATCCCGATCATTACGTGGGGACATACCTTGAAATATGGTGCGGAAATCGGCATCAGAGACTCTTTCGGCGACATCGGAGCGACGATATGCGAATTGCTGCGTGTGCCGTTTACAGGCGTGGGAACCAGTTTCAAGAAGCAGATCGTCGGATGGTAAGGAGGGGATCCTGTCATGTTCAACATGAGCGATATTATTTATAAAAAAAGAGAGGGCGGAGAACTCTCGCGGGAGGAAATTCAGTTTTTTATCACAGATTATGTCGCGGGGCGCATTCCGGATTATCAGGCATCTGCGCTTTTGATGGCAATCTTTTTCCGCGGGCTTTCCCGCAGAGAAACTTTCGAACTGACGGACGCGATGCGATATTCCGGCGATACGGTGGATCTGTCGTCGATTCCGGGTATCAAGGTCGATAAACACTCGACCGGCGGCGTCGGCGATAAGACAACGCTGATCGTCGCGCCGCTGGCTTCGGCCTGCGGGGTCCCAATCGCCAAGATGAGCGGGCGCGGGCTCGGCTTTACCGGCGGTACGGTGGACAAGATGGAGTCCATACCGGGCTTCCGCACCAGTCTGGAGCCGGAAGCGTTCCTCGCACAGGTACGCAAGATCGGCATGGCGGTCATCGGACAGACTGCGCACATCACACCGGCAGATAAGAAGCTGTACGCGCTGCGTGACGTGACCGCGACGGTCGATAATTTCGGACTGATTGCTTCCTCGATCATGAGCAAGAAGCTGGCGGCGGGCAGCGACGCCATCGTGCTCGATGTCAAGGTCGGCGACGGCGCGTTTATGGAAAACGAGCAGGACGCGGAAACTTTAGCTAATCTGATGGTCGATATCGGCGATGACGCGGGCAGACGTACGGTCGCAGCGATTACCGAAATGGGGCAGCCGCTGGGCTGCGCGGTCGGCAACAGTTTAGAGGTCATCGAGGCAATCGAAACCCTCAAGGGCAAGGGACCGGAAGATATCACCGAACTTGCGGAGCGGCTGGCAGGGATCATGGTTTATCTCGGCGGCAAAGCAGCGACCCCGGAGGCGGGACACGCCATGGCGGCAGAGGCGCTGGCAAGCGGCAAAGGACTTGCGCAGTTCCGCAAGTTTGTCCAAGCGCAGGGCGGCGATCCGGCAGTCGTCGACGATTATACGCTGTTCCCGCAGGCGGCTCACAGGCTGGAGCTTACCGCGGAGGCAGACGGCTATGTGCAGAAGATCGCGGCCAGAACCATCGGCCTCGCCTCTCAACATACCGGCGCAGGCAGAGCGACCAAGGAGGATCAGATCGATCTTTCGGCAGGCGTCTATGTACACAAAAAGGTCGGTGACGCTGTCAAAAAAGGCGAGATTCTCGCGACCTTCTACGGCAACGACCCGGCGAAGCTCGAAAACGGCAGACAGGAGGCTTCCAAGGCTTTTGCCATCGGTGCCGTGCGGGTTGAGCACCCGAAACTGATCAAAAAAATCATCGGACTGTAGGATTTTCTTAAGCGGGAACAGGGGGCGAAAGCATGAACGGTTATGATGAAACGGAAGCCTTCGGATACGGCTATCCGGAGGATGAGGAGGACGAAAACGAGAGGGATGACCGCCTGACGCGGGTCGGCGTATTTATGAACATGCTGCCGGAGACGGCATTCAGTGAGGCTTTGTTTGAAAATGCATGCTATATGGCGAACGTGGATCCGGACAGCTTTTCGGAGGAAGAGATCGAAGAGCTGATGAATAGAATGTAAAACCGAAACGTATCGGAAGAGTCGAGCTGTCGGAAGCGATAAGTTCGACTCTTTTTGCGTTGATAAAGGGCTGTGTATCCGCGAGAAATTCTGATGTATGAACTAACAGTGTAAAAAATTTCAAAACTGACTTTTGCAAAATGAAGGCAGGCAGCTGCCGCTCCATACTTGAGCGCCATAAGCTTGACTATGAACGCTTGTGGATGACGAAAGTACCGGAGGCAAATAGGTCTTTGCAAACCGTGTGTGCCTTTGTCAACTGAAAGTAAGGTCAACGAAGCGATTTCATAAAGGAAAGAAAGCGCTTACGAAAGCGGAAACGGACTAGCGGGAAAATCGCAAAAAGAGACGCATAACAAACGCCTCGCCCTCATATATTCCTATGGAATGTACGATCATCGCTCGAAAGATAATCGTATCACGAAACGGGAAAGGGCGGGGCTTTTTATGTGGAAAAGAATCGTATCGTCGCTGGTAGGCGTGAGTTTGATCCTCTGTGGGTTTGTCGGCGTATCAAAGCTGAAGGAGCGGCTGCCGACGCAGGAACCGATTGAGGTGGAGACGGTTAAGGATGCGCCTGCGGGTGAGCGTATGCCGAAAGCAGCGTTTGAGGTCGCTGCGAAGGGTGCGGTACTGGTCGACGCGGAAAGCGGAGAAGTATTGTTTGAGCAGGACGCGCATAAAGAGCTGCCGCTTGCCTCAGTCACCAAGGTCATGACGATGCTGCTGGTCATGGAAGCAGTGGACAGCGGAAAGATCACGCTGGACGATTCTGTCACGATCTCGGAGCGGGCGGCCTCGATGGGCGGCAGCCAGATGTATATGGAAGCGGGTGAGACACATACGGTCGCAGAGCTGATGGAGGGCGTGGCGATGGCCAGTGCCAATGATGGCTGTGTTGCGCTCAGCGAGTTTGTCGCGGGCAGCGAAGAAATCTTTGTTGAGCGCATGAATGAACGGGCGACGGAGCTCGGCATGCGGGACACGCATTTTGTCAATACCAACGGGCTGCCTGTGGCAGGGCACTATTCCAGCGCATATGATATAGCAGTGATGTCGCGCAAGCTCTACGCCTTTGAGGAAACGCACAAGTGGTTTACGACCTGGCAAAGCACGATTACGGTAGGACTTCCGGGCAAGGAAAAGGAGTTCGGACTGACCAATACCAACAAACTGATCAAAGCCTATCCGGGCTGCAACGGGATCAAGACCGGATTCACAGCAGAAGCAGGCTACTGCCTGAGCGCCTCGGCCACGCGTGACGAGACACATTTGATTGCGGTCGCGCTGGGTTGTGAGACTTCCAAGCTCCGCAACGCGCAGGTCACCAAGCTGTTTGATTACGGCTTCGCGAACTTCAGCAGCAGGGTAATCGCGGAGAAAGATGAGGCAATGACCAGGATGCGGGTCGAACGGGGCACACCGCAGGAGATCAATGTTGTCAGCGCGGAGAGAGTGACCTGTCTGGTGCAGAAGGGTAAGGAAGAGAGTATCACCACCAAAATCGAACTGTCAGAGGAAGTTCCGCTGCCGCTGGCTGCGGGCAGCAAGGTCGGGATCTTATATGTGATGAAAGACGGAAAGGAAGTCGGCATGTATGACCTCCTCGCGGAAGAACAGGTAGACAAAGCCTCCTTCAAGGAATTGATTTTACGCGCGATTTCCTGACGCCTGCCCGGGATCGTTTGCGGTTTAGCAAACTCCTATAGGGCGATGTCGTAAGCGCGGCTTACATACGAACCGATAAGGTGCGGATATCAACGCGAAATAGACAAAGCATGACCGCGGCTTTTGACGCGCAGCAGGCTTGCTGTTCATGCTCGCGTGAAAATTTCCTGCAGAAAGAACTAAAAACGAAGGAGGTGCAAAGATGAAATGATTCAGGAATATGTGATTTCGTTTTCGTCGTTTTATAAGGCGGCCTATGCCGAAGATATGCTGGAGGAGGCGGGTATCGCCTCGACACTCAAAAAGCTGCCGACCGAGCTCGTCCGCTCCTGCAGTACCGGACTGTATCTCAGGACGGATGATATCAAGCAGGTGAAAGCTGTATTGTCCGGCAAACAGATCATGCCGAGCGGTATATATTTGATCCGGCGCGACGCTGACGGGCAAAAAAAATATCTGAAAGTCAGATAAGGCATTTGAACGTGCTGCCTCGCGAGAGGTATCTAGGCCTGTGTCGAAATTCTCGCCATCTGTTTCCTGCCACATGTGTGTGCTTATGGAGAAGTGCGGGAAACGATACGGGCTTTCTTGTTGAGGTTTTTTCGAGATGCGTCTTGTCCCTCCGGATTTTTCTTTAGAGGGCCTCTCCGCGGACAAAGAAATTCTTGTTTTAACTGAACAGATGTAGTATAATACCTAAAACCGAGAGTAAAACTCATGCGGCGGCGAGGCTCGCTTCGCGCCGCTGCAAAAATACAGCGGCCCTTTGCCCTTGTATATCTACGCCTAAGAGGGGCTGCGTGGATGATTGGAATGGGAGGAAATTACGAATGCGAAGCAATGCGGAACGCGTTGCCGCGGTCAAGCAGCGAATCGCGGAAAAAGAAAGAGAAAAAAGACGACGGCGCGAACGGCTGATTGCGGTGTCCGCATCGGCGATATCGCTGATTTTTATTGTGGGAATTTCCCTTTGTATGCCAAGCTTTGCAGAGAAAGCGAGTTCTGCCGACCATGTGAATTTCGGGACGACGGCGAGCATTTTTAGCGACAATGGCGCGCTGGGATACCTTGTCATCGGGATTTTGGCTTTTTGCCTCGGCGCCAGCGCAACTGTTTTGAGTTATCGCGTTCACCAACGGGAGCAGGAAAGACAAGCGGAATCGCGTAAAAAAGAGGAGGACGTGTAATGTCGTTTGCATCGGATACCAAGAATGAGTTGGCTCGTGTGCAGCCGGAAAAGAAGTGCTGCATGCTGGCGGAAATATCAGGATTTTTGCGCGTGGCGGGCAGCATCGGGCTTGCGGGCTTTGGCAAGTTCAAGATCATTGTCACCACCCGAAATCCCGCGGTAGCCAGACATTACAAAAAGCTGCTGCAGGACTACTTTGGCATCGAAACAAAGTTGGAAATCGGCGAAGGAAAGACTGTCGGCAAGACGCAGGCCGGACAGAAGTACGCTTACAGCCTGACCATCGATGCGGACAACCGCAGCGAGCAGATTCTGCGCGAAACCGGAATCCTTTTGGTACGTGAGGGCAACAATTATATTTCGGACGGCATCTATAGCGGTATTATAGGCAGCAAATGCTGCAAAAAAGCCTATCTGCGCGGCGTTTTTATGGGTGTCGGCACGATGAGCGATCCCGAAAAAAGCTATGATCTGGAGTTCGTACTGGAGTCGCAGAATATGGCGAACGATCTCAAAAAGCTGATCAACTCTTTTGTAGATTTGAGCTGCAAGATCGCGCAGCGCGGCAAACGGTATGTGGTCTATATGAAAAAAGCCGACTATATCAGCGATATGCTGGCTATCATGGGTGCGAGCCAACAGGTGCTTTCTTTGGAAGAAACCCGCATCAAGAAGGGTATGGTACATTCTGCTAAACGTACGGTCAACTGTGATAATGCCAATATGGACCGCTCCATCGAGGCTTCGATGAAGCAGATGGAAGCGATTCGTAAGATTGAAAAGACCAAGGGTCTGAATTTCCTGCCGGACAAGCTGAAACAGACCGCGCTTTTGCGGTTGGCGAATCCGGATATCTCTATTGCCGCGCTTGGCGAGCTTTCGGATCCGCCGCTCAAAAAATCCGGCATCAACAAACGGCTGACACGCATCGAGGAAATCGCCGCGAAGCTGTAAAGGGACGCAGGCGGTGTGAAATCCGCCAAGGGCGCACGTGGGCGGCAGACAAAGCGCTCTTATCTGCGTGCGGGCATCTGGATGTGTCCTAAGCGTTGATATTTTTTTCTGTAATTCTTCCATGAAATGATTGTGAAGCGTGTATCCTTATGGTACAATGACTTTGACACTGCGAGTTGAAGCCCTGGCTCGCTGATTGCAGAGCCGCAAGGCGAAGGTAGAGCTTAGTGCTTATGGTGAAATCATAGCAACTGAAATACAAACCGCTTGCGCGCAGACCACTCTGTGGCAGGCGGTTTCGCCATCATTTTGTTTGCCCGCGGGAGCGGCGGTTTGGGCGCGACGGATGCAGAAACCGCGAAATCCTCTGGGATTGCGGGTGAACGGCAAACAGAAGCGAAAAAGACGAAGGGCAGGGGCGTGTGTCCGTGAATCCGGATGATACGCGCGGGATTTTTTGTCGGAATTTCGGAACGATCGCGCGGCGAATTTTTCAGGATCATAAAAACGTGAGTGTAAAGAAGTGCAAAGGAGAGAAAACATGTGCTGCAGTGAAACAAACCAGATGCAACAGCTGGAAGAGGTAATCGAAAAATACAAGAACACACAGGGGGCGTTGATACCTGTTCTGCATGAGGCGCAGGACATTTTTGGCTATCTGCCGCCGGAGGTGATGAAGAAGGTGTCGAGAGGGTTGGAAATTCCGGAGGCGAAAGTATACGGCGTCGCGACCTTTTATTCGCAGTTTTCCTTGACCCAAAAGGGAAAATATCGCGTCAGTGTCTGTCTGGGCACCGCTTGTTACGTCAAGGGCGCGGCGGAGATTTTGGATAAACTCAAAGAAAGACTGATGATCGAAGTCGGAGAATGTACCGAGGACGGCTTGTTTTCACTGGATTCCTGCCGCTGCATCGGCGCCTGCAGTCTGGCGCCGGTCATGACGATCAATGAAGAGGTCTACGGCAGACTGACGGTCGATGAGATTGATGGCATTATCAGCAAGTACGAACAGATGGAAGGAGTACAGGGCGCATGACAGCATATAAGGAAAGAAGCGAAACAGCGAAAAATCAAAAGCAGGCCGCGCCGCGCCGCGAGCGGCTCGTATCGAGAGAGGACTTAAAAAAGGTTAAGGCAAACACCCTCGCGCAGATTGGACACCGCTTTGATGCCAACGCAAAAAGCGGCGCGAGACTTTCTCTTATGGTATGTGGCGGAGGCGGCTGCCATTCTTCCGGTTCCGGCAAGCTGATCGCGCGTCTTGCGGAGCTGGCGGCAAAAGACGCGATGCAGGACGAAATCGCGATCGAACGGACGGGCTGTTTCGGCCTTTGCTCTGAAGGTCCGATTCTGGTCGTGCAGCCGGAGGGCGTGATGTACACCAAGGTTTCAGAGGATGATATGGAGGAAATTTGGGAGAGTCATGTCAAGGGCGGTAAGATCGTCGAACGCCTGCTTTCACCGCACGAAAAGGATTTTTTCTCCAAACAGAACCGCATCGCGCTCAAAAACTGCGGACGGATCAATCCGGAACGCATCGAGGAATATATCGCGCTCGATGGCTACGCGGCGCTCGCCAAAGCGTTGTATGAAATGCAGCCGGAGGATGTCATTGAGGTCGTCAAGGATTCCGGACTGCGCGGCAGAGGCGGCGGGGGATTCCCGGTGGGGACCAAATGGGAGGTCGCGGCACAGCAGCAAACCAACGAAAAGATCGTGGTCTGCAATGCGGACGAAGGAGACCCCGGCGCGTTTATGGACCGTTCAATTTTGGAGGACGATCCGCATTCTGTTCTGGAAGCGATGGCGATTACGGCTTACGCGATCGACGCACAGTCCGGCTATATCTATGTACGCGCGGAGTATCCGACGGCGGTGGAACGTCTCAAGATCGCAATCGCGCAGGCGCACGAGTATGGGCTTTTGGGTAAAAATATCCTTGGCAAGGGACTGAACTTTGATATTGAGATTCGTCTCGGCGCAGGCGCCTTTGTCTGCGGCGAAGCGACTGCGCTGATGATTTCCATCGAAGGCAACCGCGGGGAACCTCGTCTCAAACCGCCTTCATCAGCGGTGCGCGGTCTCTTTGGCAAGCCGACGGTGCTTAATAACGTTGAAACCTTTGCTAATGTGCCACAGATTTTGCTCAAAGGCGCGGATTGGTTCCGCGGCATTGGTACCGAAAAATCCGCGGGCACGAAGGTTTTCGCGCTCGGCGGCAAGATCAACAACTCCGGTTTGGTGGAGATTCCGATGGGTACGACGCTCCGGGAAATGGTCTACGACATCGGCGGCGGGATTCCGGGCGGCAAGGCATTTAAGGCCGCGCAGACCGGCGGCCCGTCGGGCGGCTGCATTCCTGCAGAGCATCTGGACACACCGATCGATTACGAAGCGCTGAGCAAACTCGGTTCGATGATGGGCTCCGGCGGCATGATTGTCATGGATGAAAACACTTGTATGGTGGACATCGCGAAGTTTTTTTTGGAGTTCACTGTAGATGAGTCCTGTGGCAAATGCCCACCTTGCCGCATCGGTACGCGCCGAATGCTGGACATCCTCACGCGTATCACCGAGGGAAAGGGCACAATGGAAGATCTCGACGAGCTGGAAGAACTGGCGCATACCATCAAACGCGCGTCACTCTGCGGCCTCGGGCAGTCCGCGCCGAATCCGGTGCTTTCGACAATGCGGTATTTTCGAGACGAATACGAGGCGCATGTACGAGACAAAAAATGTCCGGCCGGCGTCTGTATCTCCATGCTGCGTTATGTGGTGGACGATGAAATCTGTAAGCGCTGCGGCATCTGTGCCAAGAACTGTCCGGTCGGCGCGATCAGCGGCAGCAAGGAAGAGCCGTACAGCATTGATCAGGACAAATGTATCAAGTGCGGTGTCTGCATGGCGAAATGTCCATTCAAGTCTATCATGAAGAACGCGTAAGGGGGAGTCCAAAATGGGAAAAGTACATGTAACAATCGACGGCATTCAGGTTTACGTGCCGGATACCTACACCGTCCTTGAGGCGGCGAAGGAAATCAATATTCATATTCCGACTCTCTGCTTTTTGAAGGACGTGAGCGAAATCGGCTGCTGCCGTATGTGTCTGGTGGAGGTCAAGGGATCGCGTGCTTTGCAGGCGGCCTGCGGCTATCCGGTCAAGGACGGCATGGAGGTACGTACCCATACGCCGGAGATTTTGAAGGTCAGACAAAAGACACTGGAGCTGATTCTTTCCAATCATCCGGCGAGATGTCAGAGCTGCACCAGAACCAACTCCTGCGAACTGCAGATCCTGACGGATAAGATGGATGTTCATTTTGAAAACTATGTTAAATATCAGGAACATATCACCAGTGACCAGCCATTGAACGTTGATGACGGAATCTCAATCCAAAGAGACCCGAACCGCTGTATTCTCTGCAGACGCTGCGTGAGCGTCTGCAACAATATCCAGACGGTCGGTGCGATCTCCGCCATCAACCGCGGTTATCATACGGTCATCGGCGCCGCCGAAAACCGCAGTCTGGACACGACAGTCTGCGTCAACTGCGGGCAGTGCATCAATGTCTGTCCGACTGGAGCACTGCAGGAGCATCGCAGCATCGATGAGGTCATGGATGCGCTCTATGATCCGGAGAAACATGTGATTGTTCAGACAGCGCCGGCGGTTCGCGCGGCGCTCGGCGAGGAATTCGGCAATCCGATCGGTACCGATGTGACGGGTAAGATGGTGACAGCGTTGCGCATGCTGGGCTTTGATAAGGTCTTCGATACAGATACGGCAGCGGATTTGACGATCATGGAGGAGGGAACGGAGCTGATCGACCGCATTCGCGGCGGCGGCGTCCTGCCTTTGATCACATCCTGTTCGCCGGGCTGGATCAAGTTCTGCGAACACAACTTTCCGGAGATGCTGCCGAACTTGTCTACCTGCAAGTCACCGCATCAAATGATGGGTGCGATCATCAAGAGCTACTACGCAGAGAAGAACGACATCGATCCGCAGTCGATCTATGTGGTCTCGGTCATGCCTTGTGTGGCTAAGAAATATGAGGCGCAGCGACCGGAGCTTTCGGTCAATGGGCTGGCGGATGTGGACGCAGTCATCACGACAAGGGAACTGGCACGTATGATTAAGATGATCGGGATCGATTTCAACGCGATCGGAGACGGTGAATTTGACAATCCACTTGGAGTTTCAACCGGCGCGGGTCTGATCTTCGGCGCGACCGGCGGCGTGATGGAAGCGGCGCTCAGAACCGTTGCGGATCTTTTGAACGGCACCAGTTCCGATGCCATCGACTATATGCAGGTGCGCGGTCTGGATGACGGTATCAAGGTGGCAGAGGTTAAAATCGCCGATCTGACGGTGCGCGCGGCGGTGGCACATGGGCTTGGCAACGCGCGCAAACTCATGGAGCGTGTGCAGGCAGGAGAGCATTTTGATTTTATCGAAATCATGGCCTGCCCGGGCGGCTGTATCAACGGCGGCGGACAGCCGCTGCAGGTTTCGGATGTACGCAACTGGGTAGATTTTAAGGAAAAACGCGCCAGCGCGCTCTACAAGGGTGACCGCGAAAAGTTTATCCGCAAAGCGCACAACAATCCGACCGTCAAGAAGCTCTACAAGGAATACCTCGGCATGGCGGGCGGCATGCGTTCCCATCAGCTGCTGCATACGCATTACACTGACCGGAGCGACGTGTAGCAAATGAAGCCCGCGTATGATGACGCGCGTGGCAATATGACAGGAATAAAAAGCGCAAGCGGGAATCTCAGATTTCAGCTTGCGCGCTTTTTTATTATATAGGAAATATCGCTATGTGATATTTCCGGAATAACGACAAAAGCACCTTGCGAAGCGGCGCTCATGGGTGAGCGCCATGTGCGCATAGAAATCTCTGATTTCGTTATGCGCACTTTTGTCCATACAGCTTTTTTGCGTAAAAGATGTCTTGACATCTTTTCGTGCTTTTTGTCCATTTGGGAACCTGACTTGCAGCAAGGCCACACGAAGAAAGAACGCTGACGCGCAGCGGTTGGTCGTGTTGCTGCGCGTCGGCGTTTCCCTGTCTTGAAGCGTTAGCTATCTGTCTGTATGCCTTCGAGAATCTTCTCCATGGAACGGGATTTCGGATCGACTCGTTTCTCTGCCAGGCCGACCAGGCGGGTCAGGAGGCCGGAGATCAGGAAGTAGATGATTGCCGTAAAGATCAAGGCGAAGAAGGCCTGATAGGTACGTGCTCTCACCAAATCGGAAATCTTTGTTAAATCCTGAATGGCGATATAGCCTGCGACCGAGGTTTCCTTGATCAGCGTGACAACCTCGCCTTTGTAGATCGGCAGGAAGTGTCTCGCCGCCTGCGGCAGCAGGATCTTGAAGAAGCTCTGGTTATTGCTGTAGCCCATCGCGGTGGCCGCCTCATACTGGCCGTTGCCGATGGCGCCGAAGCCTACCGCGAGCATATCGTACATCGCGCAGGCGAAGATCAGCGTGAAGCCGACGATCGCGACCAGCGTGCCGCTCAGCCGGGTGGAGCCGAAGATGATATAGTAGAGGATCATCAAAAGCAAAACCGTCGGCATGCCTTGAATCAGCCAGAGCATGGCGTTTGTCGCGCCGTTGATAATCGGATTTCCTCTGCGGCAGAGCATGAACACCGCGAAGCCGATGATCGTGCCGAGGATGATGGAGCTCAGCGTGATCAGCAGGGTGATGCCTGCGCCAGAGGCAAAGAGCTTCCAGCGGCTCTCCTTGATGAAGGTGTTCTCGAAGTTATCCTTCATGCGTGCGAAGAAACCGAGCTTCTCGTCGTTTTCACCCGGTACCACCATGAAAATATCGCAGGTATAGTAAACGTCCGAGAGACAGGCATTGGCGTCACGCTCATCGCTGAGGATGATGTTCAGACCGACGTCATATTTGCCGGATTCCGCGCCGGGCGCGATGGATTCAAAGGCAACGCGCTGGATGTTCGGTGTGTAGCCGTACTCCCGGCAGAACCGGTACATAAAGTCCACGTCGTAACCGCAGTCGCCCTCCTCGTTGACATACGAAAAAGGCTCGTAGCCGCCCTCGCAGGCGATAATCAGTTCGCCGTTCTCACCGGTGAAGCCGCCCTGTTCGGTCTTGCTGGTCTCAGCATCGAAATCCTTGACCCAATAGTCGTACATTTCGTCGAGCATGCCGTCGCCGTTCGAACCATGCTTGGCGATGAATTCGTTCATCTGCGCCAGGAGTTTTTCCTGTTTTTCGTTGTTGCCGATGATGACAGCAGCCTCGCAGAGCCCTGCGCTTTCAGGCAGAACCGCAAGCTCCGGATGCGCCGCCGCTGTGGCATAATAGCCGACCTCTTCGATGAGATAAGCATCGATCTTCTTTGAGTTCAGAGCCAAAATCATATCCTGCGGCATCGTGAAATACTGAATTTCCGCGTCCGGACACTCGTCAGCGATATGTGTTTCATAAAGGCATCCGGTTTGGACACCGATCTTTTTGCCATTGAGATCGGAAATTTTTTGATATTCCGCAGCGCAGGCAGTCGAAAAAGCGCCGGCAAACAGCAGACCTGCCGCCAGGAGCGTCAGCAGGAGCGAAACGTGTTTTTTTGATTGTCTGATTTTTTTCATCCTACTGTGCCTCCTCCCATTTGAAATTGATTTGAATCAGGTTATTGTAAATGCCATAGGCCGGTTCGATAATCTGGTCGATGAGCTCGGTGGTCGGCTCCTCCAGCATTTCCAAAAACAGCTCGTTATCTGAATCCTTCGGATCGTGGTGATCGCCCTGATAACGAATACTGAGGGTGAGCAGGTCGAGCTTTTCGGAATAGTCAACGCGAACCAGCACTTGCGGCGCATCGGTGTTTTCCATAATATTGTTGACGACGATTTCTTCCAGCGCGATCTGCAGGTCACTGATACGCTCATTCTCAATCAGGAGCTTCTCCGCGTACTGCTGCAGCTCATCGTAAGCCTCGGTAAAGTCGTAATCGACGGTTTCAATCTTATAGGTCAGTGAGGTGAGGCGCTTGATGAATTTGATGGTATTCGGCTTCTGCGGACGTTCAAAAATCTCTTTCGGAGAGCCTTCCTCATAGATGCCGCCCTCGTCCATAAAGAACACGCGGTTAGCGATCTTTCTCGCAAAATCCATTTCGTGGGTAACGATCATCATCGTGATACCGGACTTCGCCAGCATGCGGATAACCGCCTGTACCTCGCCGATCATACCAGGGTCCAGGGCGCTGGTCGGCTCGTCAAAGAGAATGATATCCGGATCCATGGCGAGTGTTCTGGCGATGGCGATACGCTGCTGCTGTCCGCCCGAAAGGTCCTCCGGATAGTTCAGAGCCTTAGAGCTGAGACCAACGGTGTTGAGCAGGGACATCGCTTTGTCGTAGGCTTCCTGCCGGGAACGACCGAGCAGAGTGATCTGCGGATTCATGATGTTTTCGATGACCGTCAGGTGCCCGAACAGGTTGAAGGACTGGAAAACCATGCCCATTTTTTTACGGATCTCATTGAGGTCGCATTTGCCATCATTGATGACCTGCCCATCCACGATGATCTCGCCGGAGGTCGGCGGCTCCAGCATATTGATGCACCGCAGCAG
>URWB01000030.1 GCA_900551415.1 uncultured Eubacteriales bacterium | reverse complement strand
AATTCTTTCAAGTAAAAAAGCTTGACACCATGCGGGAACTATGGTATCCTAACAAAGGTGTCAAGTTTTTTTGTTGACACCCGATATTTTGCAAGGACAGTGCAGCATGAAAATCGAAAGCATCGCAGAGAACAGTTTATTATATGATTTTTACGGTCAGCTGCTTTCCAAACGGCAGCAGGAGGTCATGGCGCTCTACCATGAGGAGAACTATTCGCTTTCGGAGATTGCGGAGGAGTTCGGCATCTCGCGGCAGGCAGTGCATGATACCTTAAAAAAAGCGGAGCAGGCGCTGGCGGAATACGAGCAGAAGCTCGGTCTTGTCAAGACACTGCAGCGTTCGGAGGCGGTGATCGGGCGCATCGATGAAAAAATCGACGCGCTGATCGCGGAGTTTGCGGAAACGAGCAGCGATCTGACCGTAAAACTGGAAGAAATCAAACAGATCATCAACACGCTGGAGGCTTAGCCCCGGCGGAGGCAGCATGGTCTAGCGGTCTGCACTCTGCGGCGCGGACCGTATGGAGAATTACTTATGGCATTTGAGAGTTTATCTGACAAGTTACAAAATACCTTTAAAAAGCTGCGCGGTAAGGGCGTACTCACGGAAGCGGACATCAACGACGCCATGCGGGAGGTCAAATTGGCCCTGCTCGAAGCAGACGTCAACTTCAAGGTTGTCAAGGAATTTGTTTCCGCTGTCAAGGAAAAGGCGATGGGGCAGGACGTCCTCGCGAGCCTGACGCCGGGACAGCAGGTGATCAAGATCGTAAACGATGAGCTGGTCGAAATGATGGGCGGCACCAACAGCAAGCTGACCTATGCACCGAGCGGATTTACCACGCTCCTGATGGTCGGTCTGCAGGGTACCGGTAAGACCACCACCTGCGGCAAGCTCGCGGCATATCTCAAAAAAAACGGCAAAAAGCCGATGCTGGCGGCTTGCGATATCTACAGACCGGCGGCGATCGATCAGCTCGAAGTCGTCGGCAAGACGGTCGATGTTCCGGTCTTTACCGACCGCGGCAACAAGGTCGCGGAGGATATCGCGCTCAAGGCCAAAAAAGAAGCGGAACGCAGGGGGTATGATGTTTTGATCGTCGATACCGCGGGACGCTTGCAGATCGATCAGGAACTCATGGACGAACTGGTCAGAGTCAAAAAGGCGGTGAAACCGCACGAGATTCTGCTCGTTGTCGATGCCTTGACTGGTCAGGACGCGGTCAATGCGGCCGAAGGCTTTAACGAAGCGCTTGGCATCGACGGCATTATCATGACGAAGATGGACGGCGATTCGCGCGGCGGCGCGGCGCTTTCTGCCAAGAAGGTGACAGGCAAACCGATCAAGTTCATCGGCGTCGGTGAAAAAGCCGACGCGCTGGAGCCGTTCCACCCGGAGCGGATGGCATCGCGTATCCTGGGCATGGGCGACATGCTTTCCTTAATCGAAAAGGCGCAGGAAACCTACGACGAGGAGAAGGCAGCCAAGCTCGAAAAGAAACTCAGAAAGAACGAATTCACGTTGGAGGATTTCCTGGATCAGATGGGAGAAGTCCAGAAGATGGGCGGCATCGGCAAGATGCTCGACATGATCCCGGGTCTGGGCGCGGGCAAGATCAGCGAAGACGACATCGCCA
The DNA here is from genome assembly GCA_900551415.1 of uncultured Eubacteriales bacterium. Lineage (GTDB taxonomy): Bacteria > Bacillota > Clostridia > Peptostreptococcales > Anaerovoracaceae > CAG-238. Next base: position 19,067 of record URWB01000030.1, on the reverse strand, counting down.
AGGGCGAAAAAGAATTCAAACAGATGGAAGCCATCATTTATTCCATGACGCCGGCGGAGCGAAAAAACCCGTCTCTGCTCAATGCCAGCAGACGTAAGCGTATTGCGGCGGGCAGCGGACAGCCGGTCAGCAAGATCAACAGCTTAATCAAAAAGTACGAGGACACGAAGAAATTGATGAAACAATTCAGCAGCCCCGGCTTTATGAAAAAAAATAAAAGACTGAAAGGATTATTTTAAGGAGGATTTACACAATGGTTAAGATCAGATTAAAGAGAATGGGAGCACACAAAAAGCCGTTTTACAGAGTTGTTGTCGCGGATTCCAGAGCGCCGAGAGACGGCAGATTCATCGAGGAAATCGGTTACTACAATCCGATGACAGAACCGAAGGACATCAAGCTTGACGCGGAGCTCGCAAAGAAATGGCTTGCGAACGGCGCGCAGCCGACAGATACAGTAAAGGCTTTATTTGTAAAATCAGGCATTATCGAAAAATAAGGAAACGGTGAAAACTAATGACAAAATTGGTTGAAGCAATTGCAAAGTCACTTGTAGACAACCCGGACGGTGTCGTAGTCACAGAAACAGAAGACGAACAAGGCACGGTCATCCATCTTCGGGTAGCACCCGAAGATATGGGGAAGGTCATCGGTAAGCAAGGAAGAATTGCGAAAGCTTTGCGTACCGTTGTTAAGGCTGCGGCCACAAAAAATAATAAAAAGGTGACAGTAGAAATCATGAGAGAGTAAAGCATCATGATTTTTCGCGAAAACAATAGGCACATGCATCGGCGGGCAACCGCGCGGGTATGTGCCTATCGCAATCATAAGGGAAAAAACGGAAAATAAGAAGCATGGAAAAAATTAAGATTGGAAAAATCGTCAACGCGGTCGCGCTGCGCGGAGAGGTCAAGGTCTACTCCTACTCAGATCGCAAGGAACGATATGAAGCGCTGAAAGAAATCCTCGTGGAGCAAAAAAAGGGCTTCACGCCGTATGAGATTCAGAACGTGCGCTACCAAAAAAACATTGTCATCCTCAAGCTGCGGGGCGTAGATGACCGCAACGCGGCCGAAGCGCTGAAAGAGCGCGATATCTATATCACCGAGGCGGATCTGCCGGAGCTGCCGGACGATACCTTTTATGTGCGGGATCTGATTGGCTGCGAGGTCCGCGACGAGAAGAACGGCAGCGTGATCGGCAAGATTCAGGATGTATTGCAGGGCGCAGCGCAGGACGTTTATGTCATCACCCTGCTAAGCGGCAAGGAGACGATGATTCCGGCTGTTGCGGAGTTTGTCAAGAAGGTTGATATGGCACAAAGAATCGTCACCGTAGCCTTAATCCCGGGATTTATCGATGATGAGGCGGTGCGGACGGAATGAAAATTCATGTTTTGACCTTGTTTCCGGAGATGTTTCCGGCTGTGACGGAGAGCAGCATTTTGGGAAGAGCCGGAGAAAAAGGAATTTTGGATATTGATTTGATCAATATTCGAGACTACACACTGGACAAGCATAAAAGAACCGACGACACGCCTTACGGCGGCGGCCCGGGCATGGTGATGAGCGCGCAGCCGATCTTTGACGCGCTGCGGGCGATTCGCGCTGAGAACAAGCATATCCTCTATATGTCACCGCGCGGCCGTATGCTGGATCAGCCGATGATCGAGCAGATGGCGCGCGAGGAAGAACTTGTCATCCTCTGCGGACATTACGAAGGCGTCGATCAGCGCGTGCTGGACGCGTGGAATATGGAAGAGATCTCCATCGGCGACTACATTCTGACCGGCGGCGAGCTGCCGGCGATGGTCTTGATCGACAGCGTGGCGCGGTTTATCCCGCAGGTACTCGGCGCGCAGGAATCCGCGACCGAGGAGTCGATTTATTCTGGCCTGCTGGAATTCGACCAGTACACCAAACCGCAGAACTATGAGGGCATGGAAGTACCGGAGGTGCTCTGTAACGGAAATCATAAGCTGATCCATCTTGCGCAGTACCGAAACTCTCTGGAGCTGACCCAAAAACGGCGGCCGGATCTGTTTCGAAACTATGTCGAAAAACAAAAAGATCTGACAAAAGAAGAACGAAAAATACTGGAAGAAATCGTGCACAAAACCAGCGACAGCTAGTTGTCACGCACGAGATTTTGTGGTAAGATAAATAAGTATGAAGATGAATCAAAAAGCAAAATTCAGAATAGGCGTACTGATATATCTGCTGCTTTGTCTGGCACTGTATGTGTGCATTTACATCGTCCCAAAGGTTTCCGATATTTTCGTCGAGACCTATGTGGCGGAGTACGGTTCCCTGCAGATCGGAGAAGAGAGCGAAGCTCTGTTTGTGCGAAACGAACGGCTCTATACCGCGGATGGCGGCGGCGCGACAGACCGCGTGATCTCCGGCGGCAGCCTGATGCGAAAGGGCAGCCGGATCGTGACGGTCGGCGGTCAAGGCTATTATTCCGGCGAAAATGGCATTGTCAGCTACTTTTATGACGGCTTGGAGTCGGTTTTGACCCCGGATACGATGGCCACCGCGGACAGCAGTTTCCTGCAAAAGGTGAAGCAAAAGCCGCAGGAAGGCGAACCGGACTACAGCCTGCGCAAGTGCGTGTCAGGGACGGCAGCCGCGGGTGATCCGATCTTTAAGATTGTCGATAACAGTCAGTGGTATATTATTTGCTGGCTGGAGAAGGATAAAGCCGAAGACTACCAGGAGAACAATACGGTTTTGGTAGATTTTGGGGATGAGGACGAAAGCCCGATCAAGATGAAAATCAGCAGCACTGCAGTGCAGGGGGACAAGCTGCAAGTGATTCTGTCCTGCAACCGCTATTATACAAATTTTCAGAAGCTGCGCACCAAAGCCTGCAAACTCATCCGTTCCGACAAGAGCGGAATCCTTTTGGAAACCGACAGCATTACGGAGGTCAACGGGCAAAAGGGCGTTTTTGTAGCTAACAAATACGGCGGCTATAATTTCACTCCGGTCAAAATCCTTTCGCAGGACGGCGAGATTACCGTCGCGGAAAAGAACCTGTATCAGGACGCGGAGGGAAATATGGTAGAAACTGTGCGAAACTATTATGAAATTCTGCGCAGTCAAGAGAAAATTCAGGAATTGAAAGGAAGCGAAGAAAATGTCGATTAAAGAAAATATCGCGCGCATCAATCAACTGAAACAAGAAGCGGCCCGGCGCAGCGGACGCAGCGGGGAAGACGTGCTGCTGGTCGCAGTGACCAAGCTGCATGACCCCGCGGAAATCAATGAGGCCATCGACTGCGGAATCACCGACATCGGAGAAAACAAGGTGCAGGAGATCATGAATAAATATGAGGCTGTCAAGCCGGTTCGCTGGCATCTCATCGGGCATCTGCAGACCAACAAGGTCAAATATATCATCGACAAGGTATGCATGATACATTCCGTCGATTCGCTGAAACTTGCGGAAGAGATCGACAAACGCGCCGCGCAGCACGGCATTACGATGGACATCCTGATCCAGGTCAATTCTGCGCAGGAAGAGAGCAAGTTCGGCATCACGACCGGGGAGACCGGTCAGATGATCCGGGACATTCTCGCGAGCTGCCCGCATGTCAAGATCCGCGGGCTGATGTGCATCGCGCCATTTGAAGACAATCCGGAGGATGCCGGACAGTATTTCGCGGCAGTCAAAAAGCTGTATGACGAATATGCCAAAGTGCAGCATCCGAATTTGGATTTTAAATATCTGTCCATGGGCATGTCCAATGACTTTGAGGTTGCCATCGAAAACGGCTCCAATTTGATCCGCATCGGAACCTCCATCTTTGGCGCCAGAGATTATTCAAAAAAATAGGAGGAACGGAAATGGGATTAGGAGATACTTTCAAAAAATTAGTCGGCATTGAAGACGTGGAAGATGATTTTACCGAAGAAGACATCGCGGCAGCCAAGGCTCAGCTCGCAAAGGAGGAAACGAGAAGGCCAGTAAGCAGTTTCCAGCCAAAGCCTGCAGGAACTGAGAATAACAAAGCCGTACCGATCAGCCAGAAGATTTCAATCGCGGGAACCAGCGCGTTTAAGCTGGTCGTCATCGAACCGAAGAGCTTCGATGAATGCCCGAAGCTGGTGGACAGCCTCAAGGGACGTCGTCCGGTCATCATCAATTTGGAAAAGATCGAGACGGAAACAGCCAAAAAAATCTTTGACTTTTTGAGCGGCGCGACCTACGCGCTGAACGGGAACGTGCAGAAGGTCGCCAATAACATTTTCATCTTCGCGCCGGAGAGTGTGGACATCGCAGCCGGACAGGATGACAGAAGCGCCTTTGACTTCGGAGGGGCAAATAAAAATCCTTGGAAATAGGGGAGATTTGAGATGAAGGGAATACTTGTATACGCAATCTATACGTTTGGGGAGATACTCAGCACCGCGCTGGTGGTGCGGGCAATCATGAGCTGGTTTACACAGCCGAATACCTACACCACACTGGGCAAGATCTATATGGCGTTGATCCGCTTCACCGAACCGATCGTCGCGCCATGCCGAAATTTTATGAGCAGATTTAACACAGGCATGATTGATTTTTCACTGTTGATCGCGCTGCTGCTCATCCAGTTTGGAACAAATGTGCTGGTCAGATTGGTTTATATCATCTTTTAGGGAGGGAGCAATGATTACACCTGCAGATATAGAAAACAAAGATTTTAGCAGAGTTAAGCGAGGCTATGATATGGAGGAGGTCGATGATTTCCTCGATTTGATTATTGTCGATATGGAAAAGCTGCTGCGCGAGAACAGGCAGCTCAAGGAGGAGGTCGCAAAAGCGCAGACCCATGTGGATCAGCACATGTCTACGGAGACTTCCGTCTATGAGACTTTGGAGGCAGCCAAATCTCTGATGAACGATATCGCCGCCAGCGCTGAACGGAGAGCGGAGATTCTGCTTAAGAACGCGGAGCTGGAAGCCAGTCTGATCACCAAGGACGCGAAGGATTCCATCTCCAGACTGACGGCAGAGGGCAACCGCCTCAGAAGCAGAGTCGAGATGCTGCGCGGTCGTTACAAAGCAATGCTGGAAACAGAACTGGATCGTTTGGACTTCGTAGGCGAGGATATCCTGGAGGATTTTGAACAGGACTTCCTTCCGGCTTCCATGACGGATTTTCGCGAGGAACTGAGCAAGAACATCCCGCAAACGGAGGATGCGCAAGACAAAGAACAATCCACGGAATCTGCCGCCGCGCCGGAGCCGGAACAAAAGCCGGATCTGAGCAAGACCATCGTTGCCCGCCCTTAGGCGCCGGGCAGGGAAAGGCAGAGACTCTTATCAGAAAAGAAAGGCAGCAGGTGTTTTCAAGCTTGGAACGCCTGCGATAAATTAGATGAAAAAATTCAGGTATTTATGGATTATCGGGCTGATTGTCTGCGATCAGCTTTTGAAGCTGCTCATCCGAAGAACGATGTATGTCGGAGAAACCTTTTCGATCATCGGCAGCATTTTTTCGATCACCTATGTGCAGAATCGCGGCGCCGCCTTCAGCCTCTTTACCGGACGAGGCGTTTTTTTGACGGTCGTGCCGTTTGCGGCGCTTTTGGTCGCGCTATGGTACATGGAACGACATAAGGACGCGCATTTTACGCTGCGCCTTGCCCTGCAGCTCATCATCGCGGGAGGCTTCGGCAATCTGATCGATCGCATGGCGTTGGGCTATGTGACGGATATGTTCGACTTTCATATCTGGCCGGTCTTTAACATCGCGGATATTTGTATCTGCGTCGGCTGCGCGTTTCTGGTCGTATACATCTTTTTCTTTGATAAAACGCAGGGCGTAACCGCAGGAGAAAAACATGAACCGGGAAACAGCATATAACTTTATCATAGACGAAGACAACCAAAGCACTCGAATTGATTCAGTGCTTTCTTTGCTATTACCGGATACTTCACGCAGCTTTATCCAAAAGTTGATCGAAGGCGGGAATCTGACGGTAAACGGAAAAAGCTGCACCAAAAAGAAATATCTGACCACAGCCGGAGATCGTGTCGAGCTTCGTGTTCCGGAGCCGGAGCAACTCAAAATCGAAGCGGAAAACATCCCGTTGGAGATTGTCTTTGAGGACGAGGATGTACTGGTTGTCAACAAACCAAAAGGCATGGTCGTGCACCCCGCTGTCGGAAATTATACCGGTACGCTGGTCAATGCGGTGATGTATCACTGCGGCGATCGGCTATCGTCGATTAACGGCGTTGTGCGACCCGGCATTGTGCATCGGATAGACAAGGATACCAGCGGGCTTTTGATGATTGCCAAAAACGATATGGCGCACGAATCGCTTTCAGCGCAGCTCGCCGCGCACAGCATCACGCGCAGGTATACAGCGCTTGTTTATGACAATCTCGTGCAGGACGAGGGCAGCATTGACGCGCCGATTGGCAGAGACCCTACGAACCGTCTGCGGCAGGCCGTGACGACGCAGAACTCCAAACGCGCGGTCACGCATTGGCGCGTGCTGGAGCGGTTTGGCCGCTATACACTGATTGAGGCAAAACTCGAAACCGGAAGAACGCATCAGATTCGCGTACATATGGCCTATATCAAGCATCCGCTGGTCGGCGACCCGGTCTACGGACCAAAAAAACAGAATCTCACGCAGGAGGGACAGATGCTGCACGCGGGCGTGCTGGGCTTCGTGCATCCACGCACCGGAGACTATATGGAATTTACCGCGCCGCTGCCTGCGTATTTTGAAGAAATTCTGCAAAAACTGCGTCATGGAGGCGTGCGCAGCGATTGAGCCGACGCGGGGAACAGAAGGAAAGTTGTGCGGTATCCGCGCGCGTATGCCCTGCGGCAGCTGTAAAGCCTGCTAACGCAAAAGAAACAAGGAGAAATGAAGATGAAAAAAACAATGAAGCCGGCGACGCTGCTGATGCCGCTGCCCGCGGTCATGGTCAGCTGCGGCAGCCTCGAAAAACCGAATATTATCACGATTGCGTGGACAGGCATTGTCAATTCCACGCCGCCGATGACCTATATTTCTGTGCGCAAATCTCGCTATTCTCATGATTTGATCGCGGAAAGCGGTGAATTTGTCATCAATCTGACGACGGAGGCATTGACCTTCGCGACCGATTACTGCGGCGTGAAGTCAGGGCGTGAGGTTGATAAATTCACCGAAATGAAATTGACGCCGCTTGCCGCAGGCGAGGTAAGCTGTCCAATGATCGCGGAATCTCCGATCAATCTGGAGTGTAAAGTACGAGAGGTTCACGAATATCCGTCGCATGACATGTTCGTCGCGGAGATTGTCGCCGTTCATGTTGACGAGGAACTCATCGATGAAAAAGACCGATTCGAGATGGAGAAGGCCGGACTGATGGCTTATGTCCACGGGCAGTATTTCGGGATCAAAAAACAACCGCTCGGTCGCTTTGGCTACGCGGTGATGAAGCCAAAGACGAAGAAAAAAATCAGCCGCGCGGCGCACCAAAAACGCGTACAGCAGAATCAGGAGAAACGCCGCGCGAAAAGTGAATCCAGGCAGGCAAGAAGGCAGGCAAGAACGGGGCAAGGAACGAAAAAGAAACAGGCGGGAGCCGGACGTGTGAAATAGACGGTGGAGAGGCGCTGCGGCTGCCGCGCATTGTCGAAACGACAGGGGAAGAAGAGCGAAGCCGGTGAGCAAGAGGCAGAAAGCCGATGGGCACGCCGAACGCGTTCGCGTTTCCGCGGCCGCTGCTTGCCCGACATGGGACAAACAGCGGCAGGCAGAACGTTTTGTTTCGGAAGGTATGCTGCATAAGCTCGATGCAATTCAAAAAGATTGAAAGCAGAATGATTGGGGAACTTGCATGATAGATTTCATAGGGGTGCCTTTGCGATGACGCCAAACCATGATACTGCTCATGAATTCATCCTAGTCATGGGTCTTAATGTAATCAATGCAGCATTCACAAACATATCCGCCGTGGAATGCCGTAATATGATACCGCTTTCCGCAAAGGGAACATTGACTGTTTTGTTCCACTTGTTCCATGTGTTCCATGATTCTTACCTCCTTTGTTCTGACTCATTAAGCCTTTCCTAAGATGTAAGTAAAGCATAACGCAAAAAGAAGCGAGAGTAAAGAAAAAAAGTAAAAGATGTCGTATTTTGGTATTGAAATGTAAGATTTTGAGCTTTAAATGTATTTTCCAGTTTTTGGAGGTGTAAAAATGTATCAGCTTTTTGATTTTGAAAAGAGAAATTGTGTCGTGCAGGGCTATCACTTTCCTTGTGATAATCCAAAGCACGTGGTCTGTCTGATTCATGGCATCGGAGAGCATGCAGGAAGATTCAGCCGCATGGCGGACTATTTTCATCGCGCGGGTATTGCGGTCGTGTCGATGGATTTGCGCGGACATGGACGCTCACAGGGCGTGCGCGGAGCTTGCGCGCCGCGCGCAGAGGTGCTTGGAGATATCGACGCGCTGATCGAATACGCACGGGAATTTTACCCGAACGTTCCAATCGTGCTGTACGGACACAGCATGGGCGGGAATATTACGCTCGATTATCGCGCGCGCGGCGGCCATAATGATGTGCCGGCCGGCTATATCATTTCTGCGCCGTGGATCCGCCTTGTGCGTCCGGTCAGCGGCGGATTGCTGACAGCGGTGAAGCTGTTGTCAAAGATCGCACCGAATTACAAAATCAAATCCGAGTTCCCGGAGAACCAGCTGGGCAATGTCGAATATGTCAGACCGTATAAGAACGACCCGATGGTACATCCGTACGCGACGGCGCTCTGCGCTTACGAGGGGTTTACCATCGGTACAGCGCTGGAAAAGGGAACCAATGAGGATAACGGTCGGGCAAAAAGCACACCTTGCCTTTTGATGCACGGAAGCGCGGATAAAATCTGTGATGTGCGGGGAAGCAGAGAATTTGCCAAGCTGCAGGATCCGACGAGTTTTACCTTTGTCGAATGGCCGGGTTACTACCATGAAATTCATAACGGCGGGCCGAACGGCGAGACTGGAGAAGCGGTTATTGAGCGGGCGATTGCGTTTATTCAGGCTCTGCCGGAGCACGCGGAGAAAGGAACGGAAGCACAGTGAAAGCTAGAATTTTGATAGCAGAGGACGATGTCGATATCCGCGATCTGATGAAACTGTATCTGGAAAGCGAGGGCTATGAGATCCTCTGCAGCGGGGACGGCGCGGAGGCGCTTTCGCTAATTGAAGCATACAATCCGCAGCTCGCGATTTTGGATATTATGATGCCTTCTATGACCGGACTTGAGGTAACGCAGGTACTGCGCAAAAAAACCATGATGCCGATTTTGATTCTTTCGGCGAAGGGACAGGACCAGGACAAGATTTTGGGACTTAACATGGGCGCGGATGATTATATGGCGAAGCCTTTCAATCCGTTGGAGCTGGTGGCAAGGGTCAAAGCCCTGCTGCGCCGCGCGGACGCGCAGACCAGTGAGCTGCGGCGCGGCGAGCTGCTTTTGAATCTTTCCTCGCATGAGCTTTGGAAAAACGATCGCCAGATTACTTTGACGCCGATGGAGTACAAGCTGCTTTCTTTGATGATGAAGAATCCGGGCAGAATCTTTACCAAGGCACAGCTTTATGAAAACATCAACGGGGAGTTTTTTGAGAGCGATGAAAACACCATCATGGTTCATATTTCGAAGCTGCGGGATAAGATAGAGACAGATCCGAAACAACCGGTCTATATTAAAACTGTCAGAGGGGTGGGATATCGCTTTGAAGTTTAACGCGAAAAAAGGAAAACTGGTCACACTCTTCGCGAAGGCCTATTTCGGCTTTTCGCTGACGGTGCTAGGTTGTGTCTTACTTGTATTTTGGGCGAGTGACCGTTATTACGATCATATGCTTCTGACGCCGGACATGGATGCCGCGGCAGAAGATGTACACATGATCAGCAGAGAATATGAAAAGGTCAATTGCTTTCGCTATTTTGGAAAAAACGGAGGTTTCGCGGTCTTTGATCCGGAGGGATCGCTGCTCTATCGTGATGAAAAAAACTTCCCTTACCTTTTGGATATCGACGAGGTGCTTTGCGTACCGGATTATGATGACTTTTCCTTTATCAATAGCTATGAGTTGGATGTGGCGCAAAGCGGCGGTGAATATTTGGTAGTCAAGACAATCTACCGCGAAAACAGCGACGAAACGGAGACAAAGCAGATGCTGTTGGATCAGGATTATCACGTCATCAGCGGGCCTTTGCAAAAAAACAAAATGCAATATACCGCACGCGAATACAGCATTTTAACCGGAAGCTTCCCGGAGGATGCGGAGCTTCTGCGGCATACGATGCCGGATGGTCGGATTCTCGTGGCGGCGGCAAAGAAATGGCATGCCGATGACTATACAACTGTTTCAAGAAGAGCCAATATGATCTACTGGGTTCTGCTGCCGGTCAGCTTGCTTTTGATCACATTTTTCATTCTTTTTTTGAACAAACGAGTCAAAAATCCGCTCATACAACTGAGCGCGGCGATCAATCGCATGGCGGCGGGCGGCGCGGCTGACGCGCATGTGGGCATGGTCAACGGGCCGTATGAGATGCAGGCCATCGCGCGGAATTTTGACCGTATGGCGGACCAGCTCGCGGAAAGTGAAGCGGAGCGCAGACGCCTTGACGCGGACAAGCAAAAGCTGCTGACGGATATTTCCCACGATCTCAAAACGCCGATTACGGTCATCTGCGGCTATACGCGCGCGATCGCGGATGGCAAGGTGCCACAGGACAAGCTCGCGGTCTATCTGCAGCTGATCGATGATAAGGCGGAGGAACTCAACGATCTTTTGAATTCTTTCTATGAGTATAACAAGGTCAACCATCCGGAATTTCGCGTGCAGCCAGTGGTAGCCGATGTCTGTGAATTCCTGCGGGAATACCTCGCCAAGCGTTATGATGAAATCAATCTGGCAGGTTTCGCGCTGCGGATTTCGATTCCGGAAAAAATGATTCTCTGCGCGATCGATCAACCGATGATGACGCGCGCGCTGAACAACATTATCTACAATGCGATGCAGTACAACGCACTCGGCACAGTCATGGGTATTAAGATTGTCGAAACCGAAGAAAGAAACAAACCAAACACGATCGCGATCCGTTTGGCGGACAACGGTGTCGGCATCGCGCCGGAGCGCAGAGCGCGGATTTTCGAGCCTTTTGTGACAGGTACAGATTCACGCGGCAGCGAAGGCAGCGGTCTGGGGCTTGCCATTACCAAAAAAATCATCGAAGCTCATGGCGGTACGATTACACTTTTGGACAAGCCAAGTCCGGGATTCAGTACGGAATTTGAGATTCTGCTTCCGGCGGTCTTGTGATCTTTTGCAAGCGACAGACGAGTAAAAATACCGTAAGAGAACATTTTCTAAAGAAAAAATAAGAAAGTCTAAAGAATTTCGCAAGAAAGATGCGATAAAATAGAAAGTGCAAAAGGGATTTACTTGGGAAAGGCAAATACGAATTATAAAGGACATTTTATGAATGAAGCAAGTTTAAGAGACAGGCCGATCATCCAGATTCGTAATCTGAGCAAGGTCTATTTCATGGGCGAGGAGAGAGTCATCGCCTTAAAAAACATCAACCTTTCCATCAACAGAGGGGAAATCTGCTGTATCTTCGGAACATCCGGTTCCGGCAAGAGTACGCTGCTCAATCAGCTGGCGGGTCTGGAAAAACCGACGCGCGGCGAAGTGTTCATCGGGGGAAAAAACATTTCGCGTATGACGGAAAACCAGCTTGCCGCCTTCCGGCAGAAACATTTGGGATTTGTATTCCAATCGTATAATCTGCTCAAGGAGCTGACCGCGGTCGAAAATGTCGCGATGCCGCTGATGTTTCGAGGGATTGACAAGGAAACCAGGGAACTGGAAGCGAAGAAGATGCTGTGCCGGGTCGGACTGAAGAACCGCATGGATCATTTCCCGGGACAGATGTCCGGCGGACAGCAGCAGCGCGCGGGAATCGCCCGCGCGTTCATATCGCGGCCTGATATCGTATTCGCAGATGAGCCGACCGGCAATCTGGACTCCAAGACGACCAGAGAGGTCATGGAGATGATCCGCAGATTCTCGCGGACGTTTCATCAGACCATCGTGCTGGTTTCGCATGATCCGGAAATGACCGAGTACGCGGACCGCATCGTCACGCTGATGGACGGCGAAATCATCAGCGATGTCAGGACACCGCAGGAGGCCGAGCTCGCGGCTGCAAGCAAGCAGGCAGGCAATCAGTAGAGGACGAGGAGAGGAAAAGGAAAGAAATGAGAAAATATTTGAAACAAGGTTTTGTACTCTGTATGGCGCTGATGCTTGCGCTGGGCGCGATGAGCGCGGCGTTTGCGAAAACGACGCCGACAGAAGCAAAAGGCAGCTTTGAAGTGACCGGCTATGAGGTTTTCAGCGCGAAAACAAACGTCGTCACGTCATACATAGCAAAGGGAAGCCAGGTAGACATCCGGGTTACAATGAAATACAACGGGACCTCTTCAACCGAGCAATCGGCTGACAAACTTGACGTCACCCGCCTGGTCGACAGCTTTAACGGCGGTACGATTTCGGACACCAAAGTGACGAGTCAGAGCGGACAGACTTTTGCGTTTGAGACTATGATCAGAGGCTTGACCTATAAAGGAAGTGGAAACAGTCTGAAGATCATGGTGAAAAACGGAGTAAATGAATATCAAAACATTGAGGTTCCGATTTCCGAATGTAAGGAATACACCGAACCGACGGTGGAGCCAACTCCTACGCCGACGCCGGATCCAATCCCGACACCGAAGGTGATCGTGACCAGAAATGAGTTGTCCGGCGATGTCAAGGCAGGGGATGAGCTGATGCTGACGGTTTCGGTCAAGAATATCGGCAGGACAACGATCAACAATCCGATTCTTTCCTTCACTCCGTCTGAGTCTCTGCTGGTGGTCGGCAAGGATTCCGCAGTGCAGATGAACAGCATCGGTGTCGGCAGGACAGAGACGGCGCAGGTCAAGGTACGCGTGCTCGATCCGGTAGCCAGTGTCAACCAGTATTTAGACGCGAAGCTGGAATTTACATACTATAACAATGTTTCCACAACAGTTGGAGAGGCTTCTGCCAAAATCGGAATTCCGGCTAAGGTGAAGAAAAAAACCGAAGAGACGACCGATGAAACAACAGCGAGTCCGCTGCCGAACATTATTGTATCCCGCTTTCATTACGGCGGCGGCAGTGTGGCAGCCGGCTCCAAATTCAACCTGGCCTTCAAGTTCCGCAATACCAGCAGCACCGTTGACGTAGAAAACATGGTGATTACTGTGACCGGGGGCGAAGGGCTGACGATCAACGGCTCCTCCAATACTTTCTTCTATGATAAGGTGAAGGCAGGCGCGAGCAAGACCGTTACGGTACCGATGAAGGTTGCGAATACGACGGTGGATACCGCGCAGGATGTATCCATCAATTTCAAATACGAATATTTGGATCATAAGAAGCGCACTTCTGCTTCCTCCGATGTGAAGATTTCGGTACCGCTTTACCAACCGGACCGCTTTGAAATCTCCAATCCGGTCGTGCCGGACTACGTCGAGGCAGGGCAGGAAGTTGCCGTTACGATGAACTATATCAACAAAAGCAAGGTCATCATGTCTAATGTAGAGGCTGTAGTGGACGGTGATGTCAGTACGCAGACACCGATCCAGACCATCGGCAATGTGGATGCCGGCAAGAACGGCACAATCGCTTTTGCGCTCACGCCGAACAGTACCGGAGAGGTTGACTTTGCGATTACCGTTAATTACGAGGACGCGAACGGAGAGTCCAAGACACGCATTTTCCCGGTAACGATGAACGTACAGGAAGCCGCGCCGTATGACCCAGGTACCGACGATCCCGGCATGGATGATCCGGGAGAAGAAACCGGCGGATTTCCGTGGTGGATTGTGATTGTCGCGGTGGCTGCGATCGGAATTGCGGCGCTGATCGTTCTCAAAAAGAGAAAGAAAGCAAAGGCCGCAAAAAAAGAGCAGGAGCTTTGGGACAGCTGGGACGATGAAATGAAAACTTCGTCTGACAGCGGCAGTGCGGCAGCTGACAGCAGCAAAGAAACCTCGAATCATAAAGAGGGCTAGCCTATGAGATTTTCGGATATATGGAAAATGTGCGCCGAAAACCTCAAGCGCAGAAAGGGACGAACCTTTTTGACCGTCCTTGGCGTATTCATCGGCTGCTGTTCGATCATCGTCATGGTATCCATCGGGATCGGCATGACGGAGTCGCAGAACCAGATGCTGCAGAATATGGGCGATTTGACGATCATCGAGGTTTCTTCCGGAACCTCGAATACCGGCCAGGAGATGAAGCTCGATGACGCGGCGGTGGAAACCTTCAGTAGCATCGACGGGGTGCAGGCTGTCATGCCGAAGATGAACTGCGACTATACGGTCAATCTGTACGCCGGTTTGAATAACCGGTATAAAGCGGAGTGGGCTACGCTTGTCGGTGTGGATACGAGCGCGCTGGAAGCCATGGGTTACGAATTCCTTGACGGCATCACGGCCGGAGGCGGGCGTGATGAGGGCGTGGCGGGGCAGTATTTTGCCTATTCGTTTAAGGATACTCTGCTCCCGGACGGAAGCAACACGGTGGACCGCTGGGGTGAGTATGATGACCAGGGCAATCAGACTAAGGGGCCGGATGACCCTTACTTCGATCCGCTCAAAACACCGATTATCCTGGAGGTTCAGCTCGATGAAACTACAAGCTATCAGCGTGAGATGAAGATTACAGGTATCGTGAAAGAGGATTACGGCAGGGGTTATGAAACCTCAGAAGGGCTGATGGTCAGCACCGCGACCTTGAAGGACATCATCGAAAAGGCGACCGGGCAGCCGCAGACAAAAATCACTTACAGCGGCATGAATGTCAAAGTGACGGATATCAGCCTTGTCGCGGATGTGGAGAAGTCGATCAAGGATATGGGCTATAATACCTGGTCGATGTCCAGTATGCGCGAGGAACTCGAAAAGAGCTCCCGCCAGATTCAGCTCCTGCTTGGCGGACTCGGCGCGATTTCGCTCTTTGTCGCGGCGATCGGCATCACGAATACGATGATCATGTCGATTTCCGAAAGAACCAAGGAGATCGGCATCATGAAATCGCTCGGATGCTACATCCGTGACATCCGCGCACTGTTTCTGATGGAGGCAGGCACGATCGGGCTTTTGGGCGGCATCGCGGGCAGTATCGTCAGTTTGATGATTTCGTGGCTCATCGATATCATATCGATCGGACAGGGCTTTACCTGGGATGCGTTCAAGCTGGCAGTTTTCGGCGGCGAAAACATCACACGGCTTTCGATTGTGCCGCTGTGGCTGATTCTCTTCGCGATTGTATTCTCCATCTTCATCGGACTGGTATCCGGCTACTATCCGGCGAATAAAGCTGTGAAAATTCCGGCACTGGAAGCGATTAAGAGCGAATAAGCAAGATCACACAAAAGATAAACAACGAACAAAAAACGATATGCAACAGATAAAACAGCAGCTGCAAGCGAGTCGCACGATCCGATTTGCGCTGCTGTTTTTTTGCATTCGTGCCCCATGAATAGAAAATAGAAAAGCAGGCAAACTAATGCTGTACGAAACAGTAGAAAGGAGCATGCTTTTATGAAAAAGAAAACACTGGTGTTTCTGCTTGCGATGCTGTTGATAGCTGCGCTTGCGTTTACGGGCTGTGCCAAGGATGCGGCTAATGATGGCATCAACGATGGTGTCAAGGATGAGCAGGGTCTGGTAGGTGAGCTCGAGGATGATTTGGACGGCGATCGAGACCATGACGAGAAGAACGACGACAAGACCGGGCAGGACGCTGACAAACAGAACGATAAAAAGCAAAGCGGCAGCAAAAGCGAAAAGGTCGATGATGCGAACCGCAGCAGCAAGCTTACCGATCAAGCGGAAGGCGCGGCAGAGAAGCGCACGAATTAATGCCATGCGGTATCTGCAGGAGCTGATCGATCAGCTGCAGAGCCCAGAGACACATAAACTTACAGATATCACAGACACAGAAACGCCGCGCCGGCGAAAAAGAACCGGCGCGGCGTTTCGATTTGTATCCGGAGTTTTGAACGTATCCAATCAGTACATACCGATTCGGACAGCTGCATGATTTTTCCGGCAAAAGCTCTTCAGATTGGGGCTTGATAAGAGGGCAGGCGCGCGCTGCGTGGATTTTTCCGGATTGATTTGTTGCTTTTTTCTATTCGGGACTTGGCTGCGCACTGGCGCTGGCAGGCGTTCTGTTCGCGAAAAACTATTTGTGTTATAACCAATTGATTGAAAGGGAGCAAGCGATATGAAAGAACAAACCTATAAATCACTGATGCTGGATTTGATGGAGGCTATTTTTGACGCGGGATATCTGATTTTTGACCTGGTCGCGGGCATTCTGTTCTTCGAGTATGCAGGCGGGAACAGCTTATTCGTTCTGTACGGCATCTTAACCTTGACGCTTTGCAAGAAAAAAGTAGGTGAAACGAAATCTTGACTTTCCGCACAAAGACTCGTATACTTAATATGTATGTGTTAAAAGAGCCGCAGGGCGGCTCTTTTGTGTGTGCTTTCGGCGAATCGACACGAGAGACCGCACACGATGTGTGAATGATGTGAGGAGAAACATGAATTGGAAAAAGGACTATGAAGCAAAGCGGACGAGTGCTGCGGAAGCGGTAAAACTCGTTCGGTCCGGCGACAGAGTCTACGCGGGGACCGCCTCCAGTGTGGCGTACGGTCTGCTTGCTGCGCTCTGGGACAGGAGACATGAACTGGAAAATGTGGAGATTCAAAGCAGTCAGGCGTTTGAGCCTTCACCGATCTTCGATGAAACGGCCGACAATCCGTTTCACTATCTGACTTATTTTATCGGCGTCGGCGAGAGAAAAGTCTACCGCGGCGGTCTGCCGGTCAATTTTACTTCTGTGCATTTGTCACAGGTAAACATTTGGTCAAAAGAAACCGCGAAGCCGGATGTGGCCTTTTTTGAGGTTTCCGCGCCGGACGAAGACGGATACTTTTCGTACGGAGCTTCCGGCGTCGCCTGCGGAGAGGAAATCAAAAAAACGGCGAGAACCGTAATCCTTCAGGTAAACAAGGAGGTGCCGTATGTGCTGGGCGAGCATCATCTGATTCACGTGTCCGAGGCAGACGCGCTGGTGGAGATAGATCGACCGCTCAAGAGCTATGACGTGCCGGAAAGCGACGAGGTCGCGAAACAGCTTGCCGCGCTGATTTTGCAGGAGGTTCCGGACGGCGCCACCCTGCAGCTGGGACTGGGAAATGTCTCTACGGCCATCGGCTACGGCCTCAAAGAAAAAAATGATCTGGGTATCCACACTGAGCTCTTCAATCAGCCGATGCTGGCTCTGATAGAAAACGGCAATGTAACCAACAAACACAAGGGGTTTTTGGATGGCAAAAACGTCTATGCGTTCGCGCTGGGCAATGAAAAGCTCTATCGCTTTTTGGATAAAAATCCTGATATGTACTGCGTACCGTTCCCTTACGCGAATGATCCGCGCATTATCGCGCGAAATAAAAGGATGATCTCCATCAACAGCACGATGGCTATCGACCTGTACGGGCAGTGCGCGTCCGAATGCATGGCATGGAATCAGCAGAGCGGTACAGGCGGGCAGGCAGACTTTGTCAGAGGAGCGCAATGGTCAGAAGGCGGAAAATCCTTCATTGTCACGACCTCTAGCTTCATGAAGAACGGAAAACGCATGAGCAAGATCGTTCCGTCGTTTCCGGCAGGCTCGGTGGTTACCACACCGCGCGCAGATGTCCAGTATGTGGCAACCGAGTACGGCTGCGTCAATTTGAAACCGCTGACGATGGCAGACCGCGCACGTGCGCTGATTCGCATCGCACATCCGGATTTTAGAGAGCTTTTGACGGACGAAGCGAAGGCACATGGTCTTCTGTAAGCGAAAAACGGAATCGCGGCGGCGAAGCTTGTGAAAAAATGGAAATGAGATAAACGAATGAAGCATAAAAAAACAAATCAAAACGTAAAACACAGAAAAACAAGTCATCATCGCCGCAAGCAAAACGAAAATCGGCGACATCCGGAAAGCACTTTGCATCTGAACCGCCGTATCGGCGCGGATGGTGCGTTCCGCACAGGCTTCCCCATACCGGAGGAAACTTCGAACAGTGCGCAGGAACCGATCACCGGAATCATCGAGAAGCATGCGAGAGGCTTTGCTTTCCTGCGCAGGGAGGAGGGCGCCGATATTTTTATCGCGCCTGATAATCTGGGCGGCGCGATGAACGGTGATACGGCGCAGGTCGAACTCCTGCCGCCGTATCTTTGGACGAAATCCAAGGAGGGGATCATTGTCAAAATTTTGGAGCGTGCGACCAAAGAAGTGGTCGGCACATTCCAAAAGAAAAAAGGTTTTGGCTTCGTCGTTCCGGATGACCGCAAGTTGACGGAGGATATTTATATCAAACAGGACGCCTTTCGCAGTGCGGCAAACGGCGATAAGGTCGTGGCGAAGATCACGCAGTATCCGGACAAGCAGCACAGGATCGAGGGGAAAATCACCGAGATCGTCGCGCGCAAAGGGGAAACCGGCAGCGATGTTCTGTCACTGATCCGCGGCTACGGACTGTTTCAGACCTTCTCAAGCCGTGTCAACGCGGAAGCGAAGGTGCGCGGCAGGGAAAAAATCACCGACGAAGAAATCGCGAGACGTTTGGATCTGCGCGGCAAAAATATTTTTACGATTGACGGACCGGACGCAAAGGATCTGGATGACGCAGTATCGATAGAACGGCTTGCCAACGGGAATTACCGCCTTGGCGTGCATATCGCGGACGTCAGCCACTATGTGGAAGAGGATGGCTGGCTGGACAAGGAGGCGTTGAAGCGCGGCACCAGTGTGTATCTGCTCAACCGCGTGGTGCCGATGCTGCCAAAGGGGCTTTCCAATGGGATCTGCAGCCTTAACGAGGCGCCGTGAAAAGACTGATAAGGGAGCCGGAAAAGCCGTCTTTTCCGGCTCAGTG